>JAEZGC010000189.1 GCA_023437345.1 Actinomycetes bacterium | reverse complement strand
GTCCAGGACCTCACCGAGGTCACGCTGATGAGCGACGGCGTCTCGGTCTACGAGTGCACTTCCGACGACGAAGTCGTCGACCTGCTGCGAGGCGGGCAGGGCATGTTCGGCATCGCGCTGGGCGGGGTGTGGCGTGATATCGAGGGATCGCTGTACGAACTGCCCGCCGAGCGCGCCGAGGAGACCGCCCAGCCGGTGCTCACCGATGAGCTGACCAGGCGTCGTCAGCAGCGCGCCACCGGCTGAGCCGGGCAGCCCGCTGCAGTAGGTTGGTGGGTGCGTCGAGAACGGAGAATCGCACCCATGACGGACTTCACGCTGCGCCACATCGGGCCATCGGCTGCTGATACCGACCAGATGCTGGCGAAGCTCGGATTCGCCTCACTGTCCGACCTGGTCGACGCCGCCATCCCCGCCGAGATCCGCGACTCCGCCCCGCTTGACCTGCCCCCGGCGCTGACCGAGGCCCAGGTCCAGGCGCGGCTGGCCGACCTCGCCGCCCGGAACTTCCCTGGCCGGGCCATGATCGGGCTTGGCTACCACGGGACGCTGACCCCGCCGGTGATCCGCCGGCTCGTGCTGGAGAACCCGTCGTGGTACACCGCCTACACGCCCTACCAGCCCGAGATCAGCCAGGGCCGACTGGAGGCGCTGGCCGTCTTCCAGACCATGGTGTGCGACCTCACCGGCCTTCCGGTGTCCGGCGCGTCCCTGCTGGACGAGGCGACCGCGGTGGCCGAGGCCGTCGCCCTGGCCCGCCGCTCGGTCCGCAAGGGCTCGGTAGTCGTGGTGGACCCGCAGGTGCTGCCGCAGACCCTCGGTGTGCTGCGCACCCGCGCCGCCGCGGTCGGGATCGAAGTCGTCGTCGGCGGTGACGACCTGGTTGAGACCCTGCAGATGACCGAAGCGTTCGCCGTGGTCGTGCAGCTGCCCGCCGCCGACGGCCGGGTCCGTCCCGTCGCCGAACTGGCCGCGATCGCCCGCACCGCGCACGACAACGGCGCCCAGGTGATCGCAGCCTGCGACCTGCTGGCGCTCACCCTGCTCACCACCCCGGTGACCTGGGGCGCCGACATCGTGGCCGGCTCGACCCAGCGGTTCGGGGTCCCGCTGTTCTACGGCGGCCCGCACGCCGGCTACATCGCCGTCCGGACCGGCCTCGAACGCCAGCTGCCCGGCCGCCTGGTCGGGATCTCCCGCGACGCCGACGGCGTGCCCGCGTTCCGGCTCGCCTGGCAGACCCGCGAGCAGCACATCCGCCGGGAGCGAGCCACGTCCAACATCTGCACCGCCCAGGTGCTGCTCGCCGTCGTGGCCGCCTTCTACGCCGTCTACCACGGGCCGCAGGGCCTCACCGCCATCGCTCGACGGATCCATGACACCACCCGTGGTCTGGCCGGGATGCTCACCAGCGCGGGCTACGAACTGGCCGGCGAGGCCTTCTTCGACACGCTCACGGTGCGCGCCCCCGGCGCGGCCGCCCGGCTGGTCGCGGCGGCTCGGCCGCCCGGCCTCCCCCTGCGCGCCATCGACGACGCCCACCACGGGATCAGCGTGGGGGAGGACACCACCGCTGCCGACCTGGCCGCACTCGCCGGGGTCTTCGGCGGGCCCGCGGGCGCCGACCCGCTCGGCTCGCTTGCCGACCACGCCCGCGACCTGCCGTTCCTCACCCACCAGGTCTTCTCCCGCTACCGCAGCGAGACCGAGTTCATGAGGTACGTCCGCGCCCTGTCCGACCGCGACTTCGCGCTGGACCGCGGCATGATCCCCCTGGGGTCGTGCACCCTGAAGCTCAACCCTGCCGCTGCGCTCGAGCCGATCAGCTACCCCGGGTTCGCCAACCTTCACCCCTTCGTGCCCGAGTCGGACGCGACCGGCTTCCTCGAACTGGTCGACGAACTGAGCGGCTGGCTGGCGGCGATCACCGGCTACGACCGGGTCAGCGTCCAACCCAACGCGGGCGCCCAGGGCGAGTTCGCGGGGCTGATGGCGATCCGCAGCTACCACGCCGCCCGGGGCGAGGGGAGACGCACGGTGTGCCTGATCCCGGCGTCGGCGCACGGCACCAACGCCGCCTCCGCCGCGATGGCCGGGATGAGCGTGACCGTGGTGGCGTCCGCCGCCGACGGCTCTGTCGACCTGGCCGACCTGCGCGCGAAGGTGAGCGAGCACGCCGACGACCTGGCCGCGATCATGGTCACCTACCCCTCGACCCACGGCGTCTTCGAGGACACCATCTCGACCATCTGCTCGCTGGTTCACGACGCGGGCGGCCAGGTGTACGTCGACGGTGCGAACCTCAACGCGCTGATGGGCCTGGCCGGACCGGGCCGGTTCGGTGCTGACGTCAGCCACCTGAACCTTCACAAGACGTTCGCGATCCCGCACGGCGGCGGCGGCCCCGGGGTGGGCCCGGTTGCCGTAAAGGCCCATCTGGCGCCCTACCTCCCCGGCCACCCTGTGGTGCCCGCCGCAGGGCCGGCGACCAGCTACGGTCCGGTCAGCGCGGCGCCGTATGGCTCGGCAGGCGTGCTGCCGATCAGCTACGCGTTCGTAGCGATGATGGGGGCCGACGGGCTGCGGGAGGCGTCGGCGATGGCGATCCTGAACGCCAACTACGTGGCCTCCCGGCTCGCCGAGCACTACCCGATCCGCTACACCGGCAGCGGCGGCCTGGTCGCCCACGAGTGCATAGTCGACTTCAACGAGATCACCCGGCAGTGCGGCATCACCGTCGAGGACGTCGCCAAACGCCTCATCGACTACGGCTTCCACGCCCCCACGATGAGCTTCCCGGTGGCGGGCACCCTGATGGTCGAGCCCACCGAGAGCGAGTCGCGCCACGAGCTCGACCGGTTCTGCGACGCGATGGCCGCGATCCGCGCCGAGATCGCCGCGGTCGCCGGCGGCGAGCTGCCGGCCGACGACAATCCGCTGGTCAATGCCCCCCACCCGCTGCACCGGGTCGCCGGATCGGGTTGGGAGCACGTCTACTCCCGGGAGCAGGCAGGTTTCCCCGCCGGCATTGAGCGCGGCGCGGTGGGGGAGGGCGCCGTCGCCAAGTACTGGCCGCCGGTCGGCCGGGTGGACAACGCCTACGGCGACCGCAACCTGGTCTGCATGCTGACGGGGTAGCCGATGCGCCAGTGGTGGGACAGGTTCTCGCAGCGTCCGCTGGTGGCGCACCTGCTGCGCGCCATCGAGCGGTTCAACCTGCGCGGCGGCGCCCAGCTCTCCGCCGCCATCGCCTACTTCTCGGTGCTGAGTGTGGTGCCGATCCTGATGCTGGCCTTCTCTGCGGTCGGGATGACGCTGACCGTCTTCCAGCCCGAACTGCTGAGCGCCCTGATCGGCTGGATCGAGGAGCAGTTCAGCGGCAGCGACGACACCATCATGAGGATCGTCGGTGTGGTGGAGAACTATCTGTCCAACTGGGCGACCCTCGGTCTGGCCGGTATCGCCGTCGGCTTCTGGTTCGGCTCAAGCTGGTTCGGGAACCTGAAGCGGGCGGTCCGGCTGCTGATGCGCGAGGACGTCGACAACCCCGGCAAGCAGCTGCCGCTGCCGCTGGACGTGCTGGCCAACTTCGCCGGCCTCGTCGCGTTGCTGGTCGGCATTGCGCTGACCTTCGGCGCCTCGTTCGCCGCGACCTGGCTGACCGACCAGATCGGCTCGGCGCTCGGCCTGTCCAGCGGGTTCGGCTGGTCGCTGGCGGTCCGGCTGATCAGCCTCGCCGTCGGCTTCGCCGCCGGCACCGGGATGTTCTGGCTGTTGTTCGTCTGGTTCACCCCGCACGCGCTCTCCCCGGCGCACCTGTGGGTCGGGTCGGCCGCCGGATCCGCCAGCCTGCTCGTGCTGCAGTTGCTGGCCGGCTACGTGGTGCAGGCGTTCAGCACCAACGTCACTGCGGGAGTGTTCGGGTCACTCATCGTGCTGATGCTGTTCCTCAACCTGTTCGCCACCCTTGTGCTGTTCATCGCGGCGTGGCTCGCCACCCAGGCCCAGCCGGCCGATCCCGAGCCGGAGCCCGAGCCGACGGGCGAACCCGAGCCGCTGGAGCGCCGCCCCGGCGAGCTGTACGTCTCCAGCAAGGTGGCCGAGAAGTCGCTCGGCGTGGGGCTGGGAACTGGCTACGCGATCGGCACCGCAGCCGGCGCGGGGCTTGGGGCGATCATCGTCGCGGTGCTGAAAGCGCTGGCCGGCAGGCGACAGTGAGGGCGTCACTGCGCGGCCAGGTCGAACCGTTCCACGTGTTGGAGGTGGTGAAGGCGGCCGCCGCCCGGCAGCGCAGTCACGGCGACGCGATCCTGCTGTGTGTCGGCCAGCCCGGGACGGCGG
>JAEZGC010000181.1 GCA_023437345.1 Actinomycetes bacterium | reverse complement strand
ACGCCGTCCGATGTCCGGCCGGCGGGCACCGACCTGGTCGGGCGCGACCTGCGGTTCGCCTACCGCGACGACCACGACGTGCTGCACGGCATCGACGTCGGCCTGCGGCCGGGGGAGCGGTTGGCGGTGGTGGGTCCGTCCGGCTCGGGCAAGTCGACGCTGGGACGGTTGCTGGCCGGGATCAACCGGCCACGCACCGGCGAGGTCGACATCGGCGGGGTGGACGTGATGGCGCTGCCGCTGGACCGGCTGCGCACCGAGGTGGCGTTGGTCACCCAGGAGCACCACGTCTTCGTCGGGACGGTGCGCGACAACATTGTGCTGGCGCGCGACGTCCACCTGCGCCCGGAAGAGGTCGACCCTGCAGTGATCGCCGCGCTGCAGGCGGTGGACGCCTGGGAGTGGGTGGAGAAGCTGCCGCAGGGCCTGGACACGGTACTGGGCCACGGCCGGCACCGGCTCACCCCGGCGCAGGCCCAGCAGGTCGCGCTGGCCCGGCTGGTGGTGGCCGACCCGCACACCCTGGTGCTGGACGAGGCCACCTCGCTGATCGACCCGCGCACCGCCCGCCACCTGGAGGGGTCGATGGCCACCCTGCTGGACGGACGGGCCGTCGTGGCGATCGCGCACCGGCTGCACACCGCTCACGACGCCGACCGGATCGCCGTGGTGATCGACGGGCGGATCGCCGAACTCGGCTCGCACCACGAGCTGATGGAGCGCGACGGCGAGTACGCCCGCCTGTGGCGCACCTGGCGCAGCTAGCACCCGGGTGGACGGTTTCGGCCGTCCTCGGCGGCAGGTGTCCAGTCAGGCGGGGTTCGGGCCGCGGACGACCAGGATGACCTTCCCGGTGTTCCCCCCGGACGCCAGGTGCCGGTGCGCGTCGGCCACCTGCTCCAGCGGGAACCGGGTCTCCGGTGCGGGACGGATCGTGCCGTCGGCCACCAGCGGCCAGACCCGCTCGCGTACGATCCGGCAGATCGCAGCCTTCTGCTCCACCGGACGGAACCGCAGGCTGGTGGCGGTCACCGTGGCCCGCCGGGTGAGCAGCCGGTTCAGGTCGAGGGTGCCCTTGCGTCCGCCCTGCAGGCCGATCACGACCAGCCGTCCGCCGACCGCCAGCGACGCCACATTGGGCTCGAGGTACTTGGCGCCCATCACGTCGAGGATCACGTCGACGCCGCGTCCGTCAGTGGCGGCCAGCACGGCGGCCGGCCAGTCGTCGTGGTAGTCGATGGCGACGTCGGCGCCCAGGTTGCGGCACAGGTCCAGCTTGGCCGCGCTCCCCGCGGTGGTCAGGACGCGCGCGCCCAGCGCCCGGGCGTACTGGATCGCGAAGGTGCCGATTCCGCCGGCTCCGCCGTGGATCAGGACGGTCTCGCCGGCCGCCAGCCCGACATGGTCGAAGTTGGACGCCACGGTGGCGGCGACCTCGATCAGGCCGGCGGCGCTGACCAGGTCGAGCCCGGCCGGCGGCGCGATGACCTGCCCGGCCGGGACGGCGACATACTCGGCGTAGCCGCCACCTGCCAGCAGCGCCACGCACTCGTCGCCGACCGTCCAGCCGTCCACCCCGTCGCCGACCTGATGGACCCGCCCGGCTACCTCGAGGCCGATCACCTCGCTGATCCCGGGCGGCGGCGGGTAGAAGCCCTGGCGCTGCAGCAGGTCGGCCCGGTTGACCCCGGCCGCGACGACCTCGATCACCAGCTCGCCCGCCCCGGCGGTGGGGGCCTCAGCCTCGGCCAGGACCAGGTTCTCCTCGCCACCGGGGGCGGTCACGTCGACGATGCGCATGGGGCCAGCTTGGCATGCGCGGTGAAGTAGCATGTGGCCGACCGGGCGAGGTCGCATAGTGGACTAGTGCAGCCGCCTTGAAAGCGGCCGAGTGTCAAAGCTCCGTGGGTTCGAATCCCACCCTCGCCGCCGCTACCCACTGCCCTGTCGAGGAGGCCAGGTGAGCACCACCACCCATGTCCTGAAGCCCCGCCCGTCGCTGCGCGCGTTCGGGATCGGGGCGGTGCTGGCACTGGTCGGGATGGGGTTCGTGGTGGCCCCTGACGTGTTCGGCTGGCCGCCGATCGTGCGGGCGATCGGGATCGGCTTCCTGGTGATCGGGCTGCTGGTCAGCGGCATCGCCGCGTTCGCGGTGCGCCGGCTCCGGGTGGAGGTTGTCCTTGACGAGGGTGGCTACCGGGTGGTCGGGCCGCTGCGGACGACGGCCGGGACCTGGAGCGATGTCGCCCGTGTCGCCCGCGCCCGGCAGCAGGTGATCCTCTACGACCGCGGCGGCAACCCGAGTGCCATCTCGCTGCCCCGCGGCGGCGCCGGCGACCTGGATGCCCTGGGCGCCGACATCGCGCGCCGGCTGGACGCCAGCCGCGGCTACGGCAGCACGCAGCTGTTCCCCGCCGGGCCGGATCCGTCCGGGTAGCTCAGTCGCGCGGGTTGTAGGCGCACTCGCTGGCGAGGTCGTCGCTCTTCGGCTTGGTGGACTTGGTCGGCTTGGTCGAGGAGCCCTTGCTCGGGGTGGCCGACCCGGTCGGGCTGGCCGGCTTCGTGGTCGGATCCTGGTTGCTCTTGGCGGTCTCCTTCAGCGCGGTCTTCACGCGCTTCTGGACCGTCTCCCAGTTCGGGCTGCCGGTGCGGAAGCCGTCCTTGCCGTTGATGAACACGATGCTGCGCAGCTTGGTGCCCTGGACCCGGGTGGCCAGTTCCAGCATCGCGGGCAGCATGGACGACGGGACGTCGGTGACGACGGTCTTCTCGCCGGCGGCGGCGACCTTCTCGAAGTTGCGCAGCAGGTTGGCCGGGCTGGCCTGCTGGACGACGGCGTTGATCACGCAGCGCTGCCGCTCCATCCGGCTGTAGTCATCGAGGCCGTACCGGCCGCGGGCGTACCACAGGGCCTTGCGCCCGCCCAGGTGCTGGTCGGGGCCGGGCTCGATCCAGTCGGTCGGGGGCACGCCTTCGTCGCTCTTGCCGCCGATCGGCACCCGGTAGTTCACGTTGACGGTGATCCCGCCGAGCGCGTTGATGATGTCCTTGAAGCCGTCCATGTTGACGGTCACGAAGTAGTCGATGTCGAGCCCGAGCGCCTCGCCGACCGAGATCTTCATCACGTCCTCGGCGAAGAACTTGGTCTCGCCCAGGGCGTCCTTGGGGACCCGCTGTGGCACGTTGCGGTACATCGCGTTGAGGAAGTACTCGGCGTTGGCCGGGTTCGAACCGTCGTAGAAGCCGTTCGGGTAGTACTTGTGGAGCGGCGAATCCTTGGGGAACGGCATCCTGGCGGTCTGCCGCGGCAGAGAGAACAGGGTGGTCGCCCCGGACTTGGTGTCGATGGACGCCACGATCACGGTGTCGGTCCGCATCCCGAGGCGCTCGGAGCGCCCGGTCCCCGAATCGCCGCCCAGCACGAGAACGTTGAGCCGGTCCTTCTCCGCCCACGGGTCCACCTTGTTGGTGATCGTGGGCAGCGTCTCGCTCTTGTTGTCGTCCTCGGGGGTGAACACAGTCGAGACCAGTCCGCTGGCCGAGTACGCCACGTTGGCACCCATCGCCAGCGGTGCCGCCACCGCGAAGGACAGCCCGCCGACGACCACCGCGCCGAGCAGGCGTTGCCCGGTGGTGGCGCCGGCCGGACGCAGCGCGAGGTGAGTCCCGCCGATGATGAGCACCCACAGCACGGCGATCACGACCAGGGCGAGCGCCGTCCCGCGCAGCACGTCGGGGTTGGCGGCCAGGGAGACGAGCGCCGAGCGCTGGGTGAACGCGGCGCCGGCCAGCCCGGCGACGGCGAGCAGGACCACGGCCATCACCAGGGAGCCGGTCAGGCGCCGTCCGGAGCGCCACAGGCCCAGCCCGGGCAACAGCGTGCCGAGGACGGTCCACCCGACGGCGCTGCCCATGCCGGTCGAGCCACCCTGGACGGGTTCGGCGGGCAGGGCGCGGCGGGGTGCTGTCGAGGCGGCCGGCGTGGGGGTGTCCTGGGGCAGGCGGCCCGACCCGCTGGCGACCCGGCGCGCGTCCGACGTCGCCCGGTTGGTGCCGGGCGGGTTGGAATCAGCAGGCATGGGTCCCCTATCACGAATAGCCGGAAGGAGTCTACCCGCCGGGCGAACTCCGCTCCTAAGCCCGGACGCCGACCCTTGACCCGGGCGTGAGGCCGGGCCGGCGCCATCGTCGCGGTGATGGACGGCGGCGCGCGGCAGTCGCTTTTGCCGCGTGCCCGAGGGCCCCGCTAGGCTGGCCCGGCACGATGGAGGTGTCGCCTAGTCCGGTCTATGGCGCCCGCCTGCTAAGCGGGTTTCGGGCTTCAACCCGATCCGGGGTTCAAATCCCCGCACCTCCGCCACCACGAGCGCAAGCGC
>JAEZGC010000175.1 GCA_023437345.1 Actinomycetes bacterium | reverse complement strand
ACCGAGGACTACCCCACCCTGGTAGCGGTCGACGCTCGGGGGTGGCTCTCGACGGAGAGTGAGTCGCGGGACGGTGCGCGATCTCTTCCCCTCCTCACTATTACAGGGCTAGAGTAGTCGGGGAGGTGGCGGAATGACCGAGGCAGAGCTCGTGGTGCTGAGCCTCGTGGTGGAACAGCCCAGGCACGCGTACGAGATCGAACAGGTGATCGCCGAACGCGAAATGCGGGACTGGACTGACATCGGCTTCTCCTCGATCTACTACGTGTTGCGCAAGATGGAACTGGCGGGTCTCGTCCGCGGCCGGCAGGACGCGGCCGCCAGCCGCGGCCCTGCCCGCACCACCTACTCCCCCACCAGCGCCGGAGTCGCCGCGTGGACGCAGGCCAGCCTCGCCGCGCTCGCCACCGCGAGGGTACGGACACCGTTCCTGCTCGGACTGTCGAACCTCGCGGGCCTTCCGGCCGGGGACGCGCTGGCCGCGGCTCGCTCCTGCCTGGCGGAACTGAACCGTCACCTGGAGCAGGTGTCCGAGAAGCGACGCGAACTCGACGAGCCCGAGTGGTTCGTCGCCGAGGTCTTCGACTACAGCGAGCAGACGCTGCGCTGCGGACGAGATTGGGTAGCCGGCCTGGTGGGCCGGCTCGAAACACGAGCGAGGACACAGATGTCTACCAGAACGAAGTCGCTGAAGCCGTTCACCCCCGAGATCGCCGAGCTGCCCGACCGCCTGATGGCGGTCGCGTCCACCACGGGAGATCCCAACCTCGTAGTCCAGGCTGCGTTCCCCGCGCTGTACGGCGCCGTCTACGCGCGGAAATTCGCCCTCAAGAAGGAGGGGATCGAGTTCAAGGTCGAGGCCGTGCGCGGCCGCTTCGCCGCAGGTGTGGACTTCTGGCAGACCCCGCGCGACCAGTGGCGGGCGGAGTGGGCGATCCCTGTCCCCGACGGCACCACCGAGGTCGTCCAGAAGGACCCGGCAGTGCCGGTGCAGGTCGAGACGTGGCAGTACGGGACGGTGGCCCAGGTGCTGCACGTCGGCGCCTACGCCGACGAGACGCCGACCATCCAGAAGCTGCTCGACTTCATCGATGACGAGGGCTGGCAGATCATCGGTCCGCACGAGGAGGAGTACCGGAGCCGACCCGGCCCCAACGCCAAGACGGTGATCCGCTACCAGGTGGCGCGGCGCGACTGACTGCCGCCGCTGCCGGCGACGGTGGACCGTTCCCGCCGGCCACGGCGCCACCTGTCCACCCGGGCAGGGGAACCGGGTTCGTCGTCGGAGAAAACCGGCGATCCGGCCGCGGGTCGACCCCGCAAGGCGGCAGGATGTGCTCAGGCAAGGTGGCCCGAGGAGGAGAGTCAGCCATGGGTGGGGCAATCGAGTTCGTCAGCAACTACTCCGACGTCAGCGACAACAACGGATTCCAGTTCGAGTTCCACTGCGACCGGTGCGGCAGCGGCTACCGGACCCGGTACGACGCCTGGGCGGCGGGAACCGTCACCAACATTCTGGACGGCGCCAGCAGCCTGTTCGGCGGGCTGTTCGGCCAGGCCGCGGACATGTCCGAGCGGGTGCGGTCGGCACAGTGGTCGAAGGCCCGCGATGACGCTATGGAACGGGCGGTGACCGAGATCCGGCCGTCGTTCATCCAGTGCCCGCGCTGTCGCCAGTGGTCGTGCCGGGAGCGCTGCTGGAACGACAAGAAGGGGCTGTGCAAGGAGTGCGCCCCCGACATGGGCGTCGAGATGTCGGCGGCGCAAGCGTCGCGTTCGGTTCAGGAGGTGTGGGCGCACGCGAGGATGTCGGCCGAGGACAAGCACCTCAGCGAGGCCGACTGGCGACAGACCATCCAGGCGTCCTGCCCCGCGTGCGAGGCGCCGCAGGCTACCAACGCCAAGTTCTGCGCCGAGTGCGGCGAGCGGCTGAGCCGGCAGGAGAACTGTGGCGAGTGCGGCACCCTGATGCAGCCCGACGCCAGGTTCTGCGGAGAGTGCGGCGCACCCAGGCCGCAGTAGCCGCTACGGCTGCCCCGGCTCGCAGCACCCCGACCACCCGCCAGGACGACGGCGAGCGGGAGCGGGCGGGTCGGTCCGTGCTGTGGAACGGACCGGCACCGGCAGGTCACAGCCAGCCGCGGTCACGTGCCTGGCGGGCCGCAGCAATCCGGTTGGACGCTCCGAGCTTGCCCATCGCCTCCGACAGGTAGTTGCGGACGGTGCCCTCCGAAAGGTGCAGTCGCCCGGCGATCTCGCCGTTGGCGAGCCCGTCGCCGGCCAGCCGCAGCACCTGGCGTTCCCTGTCCGTCAACGGGTCGGGCTCCCCCCAGGCGTCAGCGGCGAGTTCGGGGTCGATGGCGCGGCCGCCGGCGTGAACCGTGCGGACCGCCTGGGCGAGGGCCGTGGCGGGTGCGTCCTTGAGGAGGTAGCCGACGGCACCGGCGTCCAGCGCTCGTCGCAGGTAGCCGCTGCGCGCGAACGTGGTGAGGATGACGACCCTGGTCGGCAGGCCGCGGCGCCGCACCTCGGCGGCCAGCTCCAGCCCGCTCATCCCGGGCATCTCGATGTCGGTCAACAGCACGTCGGGCCGCAGCGTCTCGACCAGCCGCAGGGCCTGTTCGCCGTCCGGTGCGCTCCCCGCGACAGCGATGTCCCCCTCCAGCCCAAGGAGAGTCCCCAGCGCACCAAGGACCATGAGCTGGTCCTCCGCCAGCACGACGCTGATCCTCATCGCCCACCCGCCTGCCGGCCACGCCCCTCAGCTGCGGTTCCCGCCAGCGGCAGCCTCACCTCGACGACGGTGCCGCGCCGGCCGTGCGGCGCTGTCGGGTCGCCCACGACTACCGAGCCTCCGAGCGCTGTGATCCGCTCACTCATGCCGGTGATGCCAGCCCCGGCCGGACCGGCCGAGCCACGGCCGTCGTCACTCACCTCGAGTCGGGCGTCATCCCCGACGGTGGTGATCGTGATGGTGGCGCGGTCGGCGTCGGCGTGCCGCACCACATTGGTCACCGCCTCTCGCAACGCCATCGCAAGGGCCGACTCCTGCTCCGGTTGCAGGGAGACAGGGTCGGCGCGGACCTCGGTGAGGACCCCGGCCGCCTCCAGCGCCACCCTCGCGCCGTCGATCTCGGCGGCCAGACCGCGCGCCCGATAGCCGGCGACCGCGGCCCGCACCTCACCCAGCGCCTCCCGGCCGATCCGCTCGATGTCGTCGATCTCGGCCCCGGCCAGGCCGGGATCAGTGGCCACCAGCCGTCCCGCGAGTTCGGACTTGACCACGATGACCGACAGCGTGTGTCCGAGGAGATCGTGCAGGTCGCGGGCGATCCGCTCCCGCTCGGCTATCGTCGCCAACCGCTCGATCTCCTCGTCGGCCCGCAGCAGCCGCCGGTTCGTCCGGTTCCGCTCCGCCTCGAAGATGCTTGCTGCTCCGACGGCAGGGGTGAACAGCAGGGCGGGGGTGAAGGCGGCAAGTCGCCACGGCATCGGCGCCGGGGAGATCGCCGCCATCACGCCGACCAGAGCCACAAGGACGGCCAGCACGCTCACCGCCCGTCGGGTGGGTGCGAGCCGGCCGGCGCTGGACGCCGCGTAGATCAGGAACACGCTGGCGCCGCTGTTGACCACCGAACCGGCGACGGCCAGCGCGCCCAGGCAGGCGATGAGGGCCAGGGTCTGCCGGTCGTCGCGGGCCCGGAAGGTAGCGGCGTAGATCGGAAGGAACACCACCACCAGCACCCCGACCGCCACCCAATCCCAGGCGTCAGCCGAGGTGTCGAAGATCGGCTGGAAGAACAACGATCCCAGGTAGACCAGCCAGACGTAGCGAAGGTAGCGGGCGGGCTGCGGGCTGCTCTGGCTCATCAGGTGCGCCTCATCCGTAGGTCCGGCCCTCGTCGCGCCGGAAGCCCCACACCGCCACGGCCAGGAAGAACGCCGTGAACCCTAGCAGCACGACTGCGTGGACCACCGCCCCGGATCCGCTTTCAGCGGCGCCGACAGTCCCCAGGGCGAGCTGAGCGAAGTGGTAGGGCGGCAGGGCCGGAGCTATCGCCTGCACGAAGTCGGGCAGCTGGTGGATCGGAATCCACAGGCCCGAGGCGAACGCCATCGGCAGGTAGATCACGTTCAGCATGGCTGGTGCCGAGTTGGGGCCGACGAGGTACCCGAAGGCGAGGCCCATGGCCGAGAACGGCAGTGCACCGCACAGCAGCACCAGCCCGAGACCGACCCAGCCCGACGCCGGCATCCGCACTCCGCCAAGAGTCGACCCGAGGACGAACAGCGCCCCGATGATCAGACCCGACACGGCCATGCTCATAGCCACCTTCGCCACGAAGTAGGCCTGCGGGGGCATCGGCGAGACTCGCTTGAGGCGCATCCAGCCCTGGCCTCGTTCGACAGCGACCGACACCCCGAAGCTGAACAGCGCGGCACCGATCACGCCGAAAGTGCCGTAGGTGGCCATCAGGTAGGTGGTCGCACCGGCCGCACCGGGCTGCCCGCCGGCGAAGGCCACTCCGAACAGCGCGTAGAACATCACCGGCAGGGCGATGGTGCTCACGGCGAAGACAGGTATCCGGACCAGCTTGAGGAACTCATGGCGGGCCTCGGTGAGGTAGAGCGTGATCAGTGCCGGCCGCGATGTCGCTGCGGCTGCGTGGGTGGCGGTACTCATGGGGTGGCCTCCGAATTCCGGGTCAGTGCGAGGAATGCCTCCTCGAGGGTTGGTTCGGTGACGGTGATGTCAGTTGCTGCGGGATCCAGCGCCAAGAGGGTTCGCAGCGCAGGCTCGGCGACGCTGGCGAGCAGTTCGAGCCACGGGCCTTCCCGCGAGGCACGGAGTACACCCGGCCACCGTCCGGCCACCGCAGCGCTCAGGGAGGTCTGCGCGCGGACACGGCGCCCGGGCACCCGGGCCTTGACCTCGCCCGGCGTTCCCTCAGCGATCGCCTCCCCGGCGTCGATCACCACGATCCGGTCGGCGAGGGCGTCCGCCTCCTCGAGGTAGTGCGTGGTGAGCACCACTCCACGGCCTGACCGGGCAAGATCGCGCAGCGTTGCCCACATGCCGCGGCGCGCCGCTACGTCAAGGCCGGTCGTCGGCTCGTCGAAGACCACCAGATCGGGGTTGCCCGCCAGGGTGATGGCGAACATCACGCGTCGCTGCTGGCCACCGGACAGCTCGCCGAACAACCGGCGCGTCAATCCGTCGAGTCCTGCTGCAGTGATGACCTGGTCCAGCGGCAAGGGGGTGGGGTAGTAACCGCGGAACTGGCTGAGCAACTCGCCAACCCGCAGCGTTGCCGGGACTCCCGAGGCCTGGAGCATCACCCCCAGCCGACGCCGTGCCGCGACGTCACGAGGGTCACGTCCGAAGAGTCGCGCCCTCCCCGCGGTCGGCTTGGTGAGACCTGTCAACATCCCGATCGCTGTGGTCTTGCCGGCTCCGTTGGGGCCCAGCAGCGCCAGCAACTCGCCGGGACGCACTGCCAGGTCGAGGCGGCGGACAGCCTGGACGGCTGTCGCCCCGCTCCCGAACTGCTTGGAGGCCCCGACCAGTTCGGCAAGAGCATGATCCCCGTCGGTGAAGGCCACCGCGGGCTGTGCCTGGTGTGTCATCGTCATGACTCAAGGCTCGCGACCGCGCCGCCGCGACAGTAGGGTCGCCGATCACGACCTTGGCATGACACGTGTCATGGCCGGTGGAGCCGACGACCGCAAGCAGTCCCCCCGGCGGCGCCCTTCCGACCCGTCGAGATCTGCCGCGGAAGGGCTGACCGCCCCTAGTAGTTCTCGACCCACCCCGTGATGGCGGGGTTCCTGCCTTCGCTGTCCGCTGCGCACTCCCACCGGTGGGTGACCGCCGGGGCGTTGTCGATGCTCTTGCGCACCTCGCCGGCCACGAACCAGCCCAGGTGCTCCTCCCTGCTGAGGGTGTGCACAGCTGTCGCTGCGGGATCGGCGGACCGCTCCTTCGCGACGGCCTCGCAGCCGGCGACGGCCCGGTCGGCGGGGGTCTCGGTGATCAATCCCCAGATACCGGTGCCGAGGAACCACAGCCCTGCCGCGAGGGCGAGGGCGCGGAACGTCCGCCTGGTCCGGTCCGGATCGGTGTCCTCCATAGCTCCGCTTCCTGGTCAGGTTCGACTGCTGGTCCATCCTCCCCCATCGGCGCGACCGACTCACAACCGGAGCATCGCCTGATCCGCGGCCCAACGCCGCGACCCCCAGCGCCAGGGCCGTGGCTAGGAGGTTCAACGATCCACAGCAGCGACGGCGACCCCAGCAAGATTCGAACTTGCGACACAAGGTTTAGGAAACCTCCATAGATCCGCATCCAATAGCCATCTGACAAGAGTTAATAGTCTTCTCGCGACACAAGGTATCGAGGCCGTGCCCCAAACGTGCCCCAACGGAGTCGCCTCGTGGCCTCTCGTGCCCACATCCGTGCATCCGAGCGACACCCTCTCCGCTGGTGCCAGCT
>JAEZGC010000112.1 GCA_023437345.1 Actinomycetes bacterium | reverse complement strand
ACATCGGGGAAACCCTGTCCGAGGTTGATGGCGCCGGTGCGGGCCGCCAGCCTCGACATCTCGGCGAACACCGTGGTCGCCACCTGGCGGTTCCCGTCGGGGTCGGTCCGCAGCAGCCCGGCGCCGGCGGCGACGGCCAGCCAGCCGCCGCGTCCGGCCAGCCGCTCGGCGGTCATGCGGCCGCGGTGGGCGTCCTGCGGGCAGCCAGCAGACCGGCCATCGCGGCGACTACCGAGGCCACCCAGGCCAGTACAGCCAGCCCGAAGAAGCCGTAGAACAACGCCTCCGAAACCTCGTACGAGACGCCCGTCCAGCGCGACAGGGCAGATCGCAGGTGGCCGGCGTCACCGGAGTCGGGGATCGTGAGGCCCGAGACCAACAGCGCTCCCCACAGCACCCACGTCGCTATCGCGTAGGGCCGGCGGACGGTCCCCACGGCACGCGCAGGACGGTCCAGCAGGGTCAGGACGGGCGGCGCCAGCAGCAGCAGGATCGTCGGCAGGCCGTAGACCGCGATCCCGACCACCGCCATCCAGCCCAGCTCGGCACCCACCAGGCCGCGTCCGACGACGACGAACACCGGGAGCATGATCGCCAGCACCCACTGCGCGGCGAAGGTGACGCGGCCCCAGCTCGCAGCTTGCATGACGGCGACGGTAGCGGGGTCCGCCGGGCCGGCACGGGACGACACTCCGCTCGGGTAGGGTCCGGCCATGACTACCAAGACCACCCTGACCGGGGTGATCGACCCCGCCGAGCCGGATCCCTTCGCGTGGCTTGAGGAGGTGGAGGGCGAGGCCGCGCTGGAGTGGGTGCGCACCCGCAACGAGCACGCGCTGGCCGAGCTCGGCGCCGACCCCGGGTTCAGCGCCCGCCAGGCCGCGATCCTCGAGGTGCTGGATTCCGACGACCGGATCCCCGAGGTCACCAGGATCGGCGACCTGTACTACAACTTCTGGCGCGACGCCGAACACGAGCGCGGCCTGTGGCGCCGGACCACCCTCGACTCCTACCGGTCGGCCCGCCCGGACTGGGAGACCGTGCTCGACCTCGACGCGCTCACTGAAGCCGAGGCGACCAGCTGGGTGTGGCACGGCGCGTCAGTGCTGCGTCCTGCCCCGGGCCAGCCGTGGCGGCGCGCCCTGGTGGCGCTGTCCGAGGGCGGCTCGGACGCTGACGTCACCCGCGAGTTCGACCTCGTCGACAAGCGGTTCGTGCCCGCCGAGGAGGGCGGCTTCCAGCGTCCGGCGGCCAAGGGGGAGCTGAGCTGGGCCGACGCTGACTCGGTGTTCGTCGCCACCGACTTCGGACCCGGCTCGATGACCGCTTCCGGCTACCCACGCACGGTTCGGCTGTGGCGCCGCGGCACCGCGCTGGAAGCCTCGCAGCTGGTGTTCGAGGGGGAGCCGTCAGATGTCGCGGTCGGCGGCTTCCGGCTCCAGACGCCCGGCTTCGAACGCGACCTGATCTACCGCTCGCCGACCTTCTTCACCTCGGAGCTCTACCTGATCACCGGCCTGGGCACCCCCGGGCAGGAGCTCGTGCTGATCGACGTGCCCGCCTCCGCCGAGGCGGGTTTCCACCGCGAGTGGCTGTACGTCGAGCTGCGCGAGGACTGGACGGTGGCCGACACCACCTGGCGGGCCGGCTCGCTGTTGGTGATCCGGGCCGACGACTTCCTGGTCGGGTCACGGTCATTCACCGCGCTGTTCACCCCGACCGCCACCACGTCGCTGGCCGGCCTGGCCTGGACCCGGCACCACGGCGTGCTGAACGTGCTCGATGACGTCAAGAACCGGCTGGCCGTGCTCACCCCGCCGGACGGGGACGGCCCGTGGCGGCAGTCGGCGTTCCCCGCCGCGGGTGACGAGGTGCTCTCCATCGAGGTGGGGGCAGTCGACCCGGTCGGCTCCGACGAGCTGTGGCTGGTCGAGACCGGCTACCTGACCCCGTCCACCTTGTCGCTGGTCCGGCTCACGGAGTCGGGGGAGCCGGCTGCCGCGCCGGAGCGGCTGAAGGCGGCGCCGGCCTTCTTCGACGCCTCCGGGCTGCGCGCCGAGCAGTGGTTCGCGACCTCAGCCGACGGCACCCGGGTGCCCTACTTCGTGGTGGGCCGGCCCGACCAGCTGCACCCGGTCGACCCAGCCCTGCCCGCGCCGGCACTGCTCTACGGCTACGGCGGCTTCGAGGTGTCGCTCACCCCGGGCTACTCGGGGGCGGTGGGCCGGGCCTGGCTTGCCGAAGGCGGGGTGTACGCGGTGGCCAACATCCGCGGCGGCGGTGAGTACGGCCCCGGCTGGCACCAGGCCGCGCTGCTGGCCAACCGCCACCGGGCCTACCAGGACTTCGCCGCGGTCGCCCGCGACCTGGTCGGACGCGGGATCACCAGCCACGCCCGGCTGGCCGCCCAGGGCGGTTCGAACGGCGGCCTGCTGGCCGGGAACATGCTGACCGGGTATCCGGACCTGTTCGGCGCGGTGGTGATCCAGGTGCCGCTGCTCGACATGCTGCGCTACAGCCACCTGCTGGCCGGCGCATCATGGATGGCCGAGTACGGCGATCCTGACGACCCTGCCCAGTGGGAGTTCATCAGAGGCTTCTCGCCGTACCACCTGTTCGAACCGGAGCGGGACTACCCGCCGGTGCTGCTCACCACCTCGACGCGGGACGACCGGGTGCACCCGGGTCACGCCAGGAAGTTCGCCGCGCTGATGCTGGGCGCCGGCAAGGACGTCACCTACTACGAGAACATCGAGGGCGGCCACGGCGGCGCGGCCACGAACGCGCAGGCGGCCCGGATGGCGGCGCTGGCGTGGTCCTTCCTCCACCAGCGGCTCGGGTGACGCCGGACGGGCTGACGCGAGGTCCGGCGGAATACCGGTCCGCCGGACCGGCTTGGTAGAAGGGTGAGCAGCAGCAGGTCGACGAGCGTCGGCTTCCGATCCGAACGCGGCGCGGTGCTGCTCGCGCTGATGCTGGCCACCGGCCTGATCGCCATCGACGCCACCATCCTGGCCACCGCGGTGCCCTCGGTGGTGGGCGAGCTCGGCGCCTTCGAGCAGTTCCCGTGGCTGTTCTCCACCTACCTGCTGGCCCAGGCGGTGTCTGTCCCCATCTACGCCAAGCTCGGCGACACGGTCGGGCGCGTAAGCCGATCATCCTGGCCGGGGTGGGCCTCTTCCTGATCGGGTCGGTGCTGTGCGGGCTGGCCTGGGACATGACCGCACTGATCGTCTTCCGGGTGGTCCAGGGCCTGGGCGCCGGCGCGGTGGCCCCGATGTCGATGACCATCGTCGGCGACCTGTACTCGGTGGAGGAGCGGGCCCAGGTGCAGGGCTACATAGCGGGGGTGTGGGCGGCTTCCTCGGTGATCGGTCCCGCGCTGGGCGGGCTGTTCTCCCAGTTCGCGTCCTGGCGGTGGATCTTCTTCGTCAACCTGCCGCTGTGCCTGGTCGCGGGGTGGGCGCTGCTGCGGTCCTATCACGAGAAGGTGGAGCCCCGCCGCCATCGCATCGACTACGCCGGCGCCGCCGTCCTGACCGTCGGGCTCACCGCGCTCATCCTGGCGCTGCTGCAGGGCGGCAACGCCTGGCCGTGGGTCTCGGCGCCCAGCCTCGCAGCGGTCGGCATCGGGGTGGTGACGCTCGGGGTGTTCCCGCTGGTTGAGCGTCGTGCCGCCGAGCCGATCCTCGACCTGGCGCTGTTGCGCCGGCCGGTGATCCGGACCAGCACGCTGGTCTCGGTGGCGGTTGGCGCCCTGCTGATCGGGGTGACCAGCTTCGTCCCCACCTACCTGGAGAACTCGATTGGCGCGGTGCCGCTCGTCTCCGGGGCGGCAGTCGCCGCGCTCACCCTCGGCTGGCCCCTGTCGGCGTCCCAGGCCGGCCGGCTGTACCTGCGCTGGGGCTACCGCGCCACGGTGACCACCGGCTCGCTGATCGCGGTTGCGGGTTCGGCGGCGCTGGCGGCGGCCGGCCCGTGGCCGCAGCCGGTCAGCGTCGCGGTCGCCTGCTTCACCATCGGCTTCGGCCTCGGCTGGACGGCGGCGCCGTCCCTGATCGCGGCCCAGGCGTCTGTCGACTGGAACGAACGGTCGGTGGTGACCGGGGTGGTGGTGTTCGCCCGGACCGCCGGCAGCGCGGTGGGCGTCGCCGTGTTCGGGGCGATAGCCAACAACCTGATCGCCGCCGGCGCCGGTCCTCACGACTACCGCACCATCGTGACCGCCGCGACCTGGGTCTTCGTCGCGGTCGCCGCGACAGCAGTCCTGATGGTGCTGGCGGGCCGCGCGCTGCCGCCCGGCCAGGTGGACGCGGCCGCCTACGCGCCGAGCCGTCAGGGGTCGAGCACGCCCTGAGGGGGGAGCGCCGGGCGCTGAACGCCCGCGCAGGGTGGTGAATTAACCCCTCGGGTCGGGTGGGGTAGAACCGGCTCTCGATGCTGCGCCGACACCGACCTCGGACCCGTGGGTTTGCTGAAGGAACCGCCGGGTCCTTCTCAGATTTGCACCGCGTGATGATTTTGCTTATCGTCGCATGTCGCTGCCCGAACCGGAGGGGGTGCAGTGAGCGCTGTCGTGTGGGTCGTCACCGGGCTGCTTGCTGCCATCTTCCTGTTCGCCGGTGCCGCCAAGCTGAGCCGCACGCGAGAACGGCTGCACGCCGACGGGCTCACCTTCGTCGAGGACCTCGACGACGTCGCGATCCGAACCATCGGCATCATCGAGGTGGTGGGCGCGCTCGGCCTGGTGCTGCCCGGACTTACCAGCATCGCTACCGGCCTTGTGCCGCTGTCGGCGCTCGGCCTGGCGGCCGTCATGGTGCTGGCGATGGCGCTCCACGTCCGGCGCAACGAGTACTCGCGGCTGGGCACCAACCTTGTGCTGCTAGCCCTGGCGATGTTTGTCGCCTTCGGCCGGCTCGGCCCCGCCCCGTTGGGCTAGACCGGCTGCGGGTCTTCCGGTTCACCGGTCGGTGGGCAACAATGAGCCCACCCCTTCAGCCGTCGGAGCTCGCCCCCCAACCGTGGCTGCCCAGCGTCAGGGACGCCTTTCGATCGGCTGAGACCCGACGATCGAGGACACCCATGAGCCGCACACCCCGCTCCCCCCGTCCACCCCGTACCGCCCGGGCGCTTGCGGTCGCCACCGCGACCACTCTCGCCCTGGGTGCCGGACTCGCCACCGCCACCCCGGCGCAGGCCGCCGACCCGGTGCTGATCCAGCTGCTCGGCATCAACGACTTCCACGGCCGGATCTGGTCCGGCCCCAACCCGGTGGTCCAGCTGGCCGGTGTGCTGACCGGCAAGGTCAACCAGTTGCGGGCCGAGAACCCGAACACTGTCTTCCTCTCCGCCGGTGACAGCATCGGCGCCACGACCTTCGAGTCGTTCATCGCCGACGACGATCCGACCATCGACGTCCTCAACGCCGCCGGCCTTGACGTCAGCGCGGTGGGCAACCACGAGTTCGACAGGGGGTTCGCGGCCCTGCTGGACCGGCTCCCGCCGCAGTACGGCGGCGTGGAGGACCCCGCCACCGAGTTCCACAAGACCGAGTTCCCCTATCTGGGCGCCAACGTCTACGCGAAGGGGACGCAGAACCCGGTGCTGCCCGAGTACGAGATCATCGAACGTGCCGGGGTGACGCTGGGGTTCGTCGGCCTGGTCACCGCGGAGACCTACTCGCTGGTGTCGCCGGCCGGCATCGCGAGCCTCGACTTCGGTGACCCGCTGGCCGCGCTGAACCGGGTGGCCGCGCAGTTGTCCGACGGCGACGCCGGCAACGGTGAGGCCGAGGTGATCGTCGCGATGATCCATGACGGCTCCAGCAGCACCTCCTGCTCGGCCATCGAATCGGAGGACACCAGCTTCGGTGAACTGGTGAACGGCGCCGCCCCCGAGGTCGACGTGATCTTCTCCGCCCACACCCACATGCGGTACAGCTGCATGATCCAGGGCCGCCCGGTGATCCAGGCCGGGTCCTACGCCACCCACCTGGCCCAGGTGGTGCTCAGCGTCGACCCCGACGGTGGCGCCGTGGTGGACGCCACGTCGGCGCTGATCCCGCTGGCCAATGCCGCCCCGCCGGATCCTGACATCGTCGCGATGGTCGACCAGGCGGTCGCTGCCGCCGACGTGATCGGTGCCCTCCCGGTCGGCAACATCACCGCCGACATCACCCGCGCCACGACCAGCACCGGCGCCGAGGATCGGGGCTCGGAGTCGAGCCTGGGCTCCCTGGTGGCCGACATCCAGCTGTGGGCGACCAGCGAGAGCCCCACCTACGCCGGGGCCGAGCCCGCCGTGATCGCGTTCATGAATCCGGGCGGGCTGCGGGCCGACCTGCTCTACGACGGCGACGGCGTGGTGACCTACAAGGAGGCTGCGGTGGTGCAGCCGTTCGCCAACACCCTTGTCACCATGGACCTCACCGGGGCGCAGATCCGCAGCGTGCTGGAGGAGCAGTGGCAGCCGGCCGGCGCCTCCCGTCCGCACCTGAGGCTGGGCATCTCGGCGGGCCTGTCCTACAGCTACGACCCGTCCGCCCCGCGCGGCAGCCACATCCTCGACATCGACTTCAACGGCGCGCCGCTGGACGAGGCAGCCACCTACCGGGTGGTCGTCAACTCCTTCCTGGCCACCGGGGGAGACAACTTCGCCACCCTCGCGCAGGGGACGAACAAGGCAGACTCCGGCCAGGTCGACCTGCAAGCCGCGGTCGAGTACTTCGCGAGCCACCGCGATGTGGCACCGCCCGCGCTCGGCCGGTCGAGGCCTGAGGTGATCCCGCCTGCTGACGGCGACTCCCTGACCGGAGACAACGCCGGTGAGGTGGCGGCTCCTGCCGCGGCCCGCCCCGGCGACCAGGTGGTGCTGGCCCTGCCGGAGGAGTACGCCGACCAGGCGGTCGAGGTCTGGCTGTTCTCCGAGCCGGTGCTGCTGTTCGCCGGGCCGGTCGCCGCCGACGGCACAGTGACCGTCACGCTGCCGGCCGGCACCCCGGCCGGCGACCACAAGCTGGCGGTGTTCACCGACCAGGACGAACTGATCGGCTGGGCGCCCGTCGTGGTCGTCGAGCCCACCGCCGCCGCCGTGAACCTGGAGCCGCCACGGATCCTCGGCCAGGCCGTCAAGCATGCGACGCTGACCGCCGACCCGGGCACCTGGTGGCCTGCTGAAGGGCTCACCTTCAGCTACCGCTGGCAGCGCGACGGCAGGGACATCCCCAAGGCGACCGGCACCCGGTACCGCGTGACCGCCCAGGACGTCGGACGGTCCCTCACCGTGGTTGTCACCGCCCGGGCGCCAGGAGCCACGCCGGTGAGCGCCACGTCGGCTGCCGTCGTCGTGGCGCCCCGGGCCCTTGCCAACCTCGCCCTGCCCCGGATCGTCGGGAAGGCGAGGTACGGCTGGATAGTCGCAGCGACCACTGGCAAGTGGACCCAGGGCAAGCTGGCGTTCACGTTCCAGTGGAACCGCGACGGCAAGCCGATCAAGGGTGCGACCAAGCCGCTGTACTGGATCGGCAAGGCCGACCGCGGCAGGTCGCTGACCGTCACGGTGACCGCCAGGGCCGCCGGGCAGACCCCGGTGGCGGCGACGTCGAAGCCGGTGAAGGTCAAGCGGTAACCGCTCGCCGACGACCCCCGCCCACCGCACTGGGCG
>JAEZGC010000327.1 GCA_023437345.1 Actinomycetes bacterium | reverse complement strand
GGACGGCCACGCGCCGGCGTGGCGGAGCCGTTCCAGCACCTCCCGCGCGGGGGCGTGCGCCTTCGGGCCGGCGCCGAGCCGGGCGGCCACCGCCGCGGCGGCCGCCGGGCCGAACCCCACCAGGGCGTCGGTGAGGGCGCGGACCGGGACGCGGTCGCGGCCCAGCAGGGCGGCGAGCGCCGGTGCCGCCGCCGGGTCACCGCGCCGGGCGAGGGTGTCCACGGTGGCCGCCCGGACCGCCGGGTCGGGATCGTCGAGCAGCGCGAGCAGCGCGTCGCCCCCGGCGGGGTCGCGCAGCTTGCCGAGCACCCGGACGTGCACCAGCCGGACCGCCGGGTCCGGGTCGGCCAGTCCGGCCAGCGCGACCTCGGCGGCGTCGGGCTGCCGGGAGATCGCCAGCACCAGCGCGTCCAGCACCCCCACCACAGGCTCGGCGACCGCCGCGGCGACCAGCTCCGTGGTCGCGGCGCCCGAGGGCTGCAATGCCGCCCGCAGCCGGATCGTGGGATCGGGATGGGTGAGCCGCCGGGTCAGCGCTATCGCGTCGAGGACGTCCTCCCAGCTGCGGTCAGGGGTGCGGGCGAGCGCGTCGAGCCGATCGGCGAGCTGTTGCTGGCGCGCGATCTGCCCGGCCAGGTGGTCGCGGTGACGGCGCAGCGTGGCGGCGGCGTCCAGGGCGGGATCGGCCAGCGCCGCGGCGATCTCGGCCAGGCTGAGGCCGAGCGCCTTCAGGTTCTGGATCTGCAGCAGCCGCAGCAGGTCGGTCTCGTCGTAGAGCCGGTAGTCACCCCAGCTGCGAGTCGACGGCACCAGCAGGCCGAGCTCGTCGTAGTGCCGCAGCGTCCGTGTCGTCAGGCCGGTCCGCCGGGCGACCTCGCCGATCCGCCAGGTACGCGCCATGGCGGCAGCGTAACCGGGTCAGGCGGCGTCGCCCTCGGCCTCCTCGGTGATCGCGCCGGAGAACTGGGCCTGGTACAGCCGGTGGTAGTGCCCACCGGCAGCCAGCAACCCGTCGTGGGTGCCCTGCTCGACAATCGCGCCGTCCTCCATCACAAGGATCACGTCGGCGGCGCGGATCGTGGAGAGCCGGTGCGCGATCACGAACGAGGTCCGCTCGGCCCGCAGCCGCTTCATCGCCCGCTGCACCAGCAGCTCGGTGCGGGTGTCGACCGAACTGGTCGCCTCGTCGAGGATCAGCAGCGACGGCTCAGACAGGAACGCCCGCGCGATCGTGATCAGCTGCTTCTCGCCCGCCGACAGGGTGGACGCCTCCTCGTCGATCACCGTGTCGTAGCCGTCCGGCAGGGCGTGGACGAACCTGTCGACGTAGGCAGCCCGCGCCGCAGCGAGGATCTCGTCCCCGGTGGCGCCGTCCTTGCCGTAGGCGATGTTGTCGCGGATCGTGCCACCGAACAGCCAGGTGTCCTGCAGCACCATCCCGATCTGGCCGCGCAGCTCCCGCCGCGGCACCGTGGAGATGTCGGTGCCGTCCAGCGTGATCCGTCCTGACTGAAGGTCGTAGAACCGCAGGATCAGGTTCACCAGGGTGGTCTTCCCGGCGCCGGTCGGGCCGACTATCGCCACCGTCGAACCCGGCTCGGCCACCAGCGACAGGTCGTGCATCAGCGGCTTGGCCGGGTCGTAGCTGAACGACACGCGCTCGAACTCCACCCGTCCCCTGGTGACCGCCAGCTCGCCGGTCGCGTCGGTCGGCTCCTCGGTCGCGTCCAGCACCTCGAAGACCCGCTCGGCCGAGGCCACCCCGGACTGCAACAGGTTCGCCATCGACGCGAGCTGGGTGATCGGCTGGGTGAACATCCTCGAGTACTGGATGAACGCCTGGACGGCGCCGAGGCCGAGGCTGCCCGCGGCCACCTGCAGGCCGCCGACCACGGCGATAACCACGTAGTTGAGGTTCCCGACGAAGAACATCACCGGCATGATGATCCCGGAGATGAACTGGGCGCCGAACGCGGCCTGGAACAACTCCTCGTTCTTGGCCTCGAACTGGGCCTGCGTCTCCCGCTGCCGGCCGAACACCTTCACCAAGTCGTGGCCGGTGTAGGTCTCCTCGATCTGGGAGTTCAACTCGCCGGTAGCCTTCCAGGTCCTGGCGAACAGGCGTTGCGAGCGCTTGCCGATCACCACGGTGAGCGCCATCGCGACCGGGATCGTGATCAGCGCCACCACCGCCAGCAGCGGCGACACCCAGAACATCATGAACACGACGCCGAGCAGCAGGAACAGGTTCGACAGCACCTGGGCCAGCGTCTGCTGCAGCGACTGGGCGACGTTGTCGACATCGTTGGTCACCCGGCTGAGCAGTTCGCCGCGCGGCTGGCCGTCGAAGTACTTCAGCGGCAGCCGTCCGAGCTTGTCGGACACCTCCGAGCGCATCCGGTACACCGATCGCTGCACGATCCCGTTGATCAGCATGCCGGAGCCCCAGTTGAGCAGGCCGGCAGTCAGGTACAGGACGACGGCGAAGCTGAGCACCCGTCCGACGGCGGCGAAGTCGACCCCGGTTCCTTCCAGCACCTGGCCGGTGAACACGATGTCGGTGGCCATCCCGAGGATCACCGGCCCGACCGCCGAACCGACGGTGGCGACGATGACCATCGCGACCACGAACCAGATCCTGGGCAGCTCGGGGCGCAGGTGGCCCAGCAGGCGCCGCAGCGACGGGCCGAAGTTGATCGCCTTCTCGCCGGTGCCACCCATCGGGCCCGGGCGGCCCATGCCGTGCTGCGGTGGGCCGAACTTGGGACGCGGGTTCGCCTTCGCCGGGGTCGCCTCGGGCGCCGGGGCGGGCCCGATCGTGTCAGGGGCCCCGGGCTTCGCGGCGGGGGTGCCGGCCAGGTGCGGACGGGTGGTCATGCCGCCACCTCGCTCGCCTTGAACTGGCTCTCCACGATCTCCGCGTAGGTGGGGCTGGTCTCGAGCAGCTCGTCGTGGCTGCCGATCCCCACGATCTGGCCGTTGTCGAGCACGACTATCTGGTCGGCGTCGCGGATCGTCCACACCCGCTGGGCGACCACTATCACCGCGGCCTGCGCGGTCAGCGGCCGCAGCGCCACCCGCAGCGTGGCGTCGGTTGCCACGTCGAGGGCGGAGAACGAGTCGTCGAAGATGAAGATCTCGGGTCGCCGGACCAGCGCCCTGGCTATCGACAGCCGTTGGCGCTGCCCGCCGGACACGTTGGTGCCGCCCTGCGCGATCGGGGAGTCGAGGCCGTCCGGCATCTGCTCCACGAACTGCCTGGCCTGGGCGATCTCGAGGGCCTGCCACAGTTCGTCGTCAGTCGCATCGGGTTTGCCGAGCCGCAGGTTGCTGGCCACCGTCCCGCTGAACAGGTAGGGCTTCTGCGGCACGAGCCCGATCCGGCCCCACAACAGGTCCGGGTCGAGGTCGCGGACGTCCACCCCGTCGACCCGCACGGTTCCCGTGGTGGCGTCGAACAGCCGGGGGATCAGGCTGACCAGGGTGGTCTTGCCCGAGCCGGTGGCGCCGATGATGGCGGTGGTCCGTCCGGGCAGGGCGGTGAAGCTGATCCCGCTCACCACAGGGTCCTCAGCGCCCGGGTAGGCGAAGCTGACGTCCTCGAACTCGACGACCCCGCGTCCGGCCAGGGTGGTGACCGGTTGGGAGGGCGGCTCGACCGACGGGGTGGTCTCCAGCACCTCACGGATCCGGCCGGCCGAGACCTGGGCGCGGGGCGCGATCATCAGCATCATCGTGCTCATCAGCACGCTGAACAGGATCTGCATCAGGTAGGCGAGGTAGGCGGTCAGCTGCCCGACCTGCAGGTGGCCCTCGGCCACCCGGTGGGCGCCGAACCAGAGCACCGCCACCTGCGACAGGTTCATCACGAACATGACCGCCGGGAACATGGTCATCATGTAGCGGCCTGCGCGGGTGGCGGTGTCGGCAAGGTTCTGGTTGGCGGTGTCGAAGCGTGCCGCCTCGGTCGGCTCGCGGACGAACGCGCGGATCACCCGCAGCCCCGCGATCTGCTCGCGCAGCACCCGGTTGAGGCCGTCCACCCGCTGCTGCATCACCTTGAACAGCGGGGTCATCTTCACGATCAGGATGCCGATGATGATGCCGAGCAGTACGACGGCGACGAGGATGATCCAGCTCAGTCCGACGTCCTCGCGCAGGGCCATGAAGACGCCGCCGATCGCGGTCAACGGGGCCGAGACGATCATCACCGCGGTCATCAGCACCAGTTGCTGCACCTGCTGCACGTCGTTGGTGTTGCGGGTGATCAGGCTGGGCGCGCCGAACCGGTTCACCTCGCGGGCAGCCAGGCTGAGGCCCTTGGCGAACAGCGCGTTGCGCACGTCGCGTCCAAAGCTCATCGAGGCGCGGGCGCCGAACCAGGTGGCGCCGATCTGGCCGAGCACCTGGGCGACCGCGACGGCCAGCATGACGCCGCCGAGCTGCCAGATCACCGCCGTGTTGCCGGTGGAGACACCGTCGTCGATGATCCGCGCGTTCAGCGTGGGCAGGAACAGCGAGGCTATCGACTGGGCCAGCTGGAGTCCTATGACAGCGGCGAAGGCCCAGCCGTAGGGCCGCAGGAAGCGGACGAGCAGTCTGATCATGTGGTTCCTCGGGCGATCCCGTGCAGGACGACGTCGGCGATGCCGCCCGGTCCGGTCAGGGGGTGGTTCTCGATGGGGTCGAAGGTGAGCGCGAAGGCTATCGCCAGCAGCAGCTGGGCCGCCGTCCGGGGTGGAACGGCGAGGTCGGCAGCGTACTCCTCCAGGGACGCGGCGACCGCCTCGGTGAGGCGGGCCCGGCGATCCCGCAGGCCGGTGTGGCGGTAGTCGTGGCGGTGCGGCGCCTGGCCGTCCGGGGGGCGCACGAGGGCGACGCCGAGCGCGCGGGTCCGTCGGCCCTCCGCCTGCAGGATGCCCAGCACGGCCACCACCCGGTCGGCGAGCCGTGCCGGGCCCTTCTGGGGCAGGTCGGCGAGCTGCTGCAGTGCCGGTTCGGCGTGCAGCGCCGCGCACGCCGCTTCGGCAAGGAGCTCCTGCTTGGACTCGAAGACCCGGAACAGGGTGCCCTCGGCCACCCCGGCCGCCTCGGCGATCTGCCGCGTGGTCAGCTCGGGTCCGTGCGTCAGCAGCAGCGGGTGGACGGCCTCGATGATCGCCCGGCGGCGATCCTCAGGGGTCATGGCGGTGGCGCGACTCACGGAACGAGTCTAGTGAGTGAGCACTCACTCAACCAACTGCGCAGCTTGCGTAGTTCTTCCACCGGCCTGCCGGGAACAGTCCGCGCGACACAATCCGGGATCTTGGGCGGGTTGGTCTGGATAGTGCACGCGAGGGTGTCGGGGGTCCCGGTTTGTGTCGCGAGGGGGCGGACGGGTCGGCCCGGGGCAGTGGGGGCAGAATCCGGGAAGCTGGGCGGGTTGGTGTGGATAGTGCACGCGGGGGTGCCGGTGGTCCCGGTTTGTGTCGCGGGGGGTCGGACGGGTCGGCCCGGGGCAGTGGGGGCAGAGTCCGGGAGGCTGGGCGGGGTGGTGTGGATAGTGCACGCGAGGGTGTCGGTGGTCCCGGATCGTGCCGCGGGGACCGAAGCGGGTCAGGGGGTCGGTAGGTCCGGCGTGTGCGGCTGGCGTCTCCGGGGAGCCTGGTGGGCGCGGGTCCGGATCAGCAGCCGGATCCGGTTGAGCACCGTCTCCCACTCATAGACGACCTGCCGGTAGGTCAGCCGAACGACCAGGTAGCCGTCGGTGACGAGGACGAGGTCGCGCCGCCGGTCGCCGGCGTACGTCTCCTCGCCGGTGTGGTGGGCGCGTCCGTCGGTCTCGATCACCAGTCGGTCGCCCACCAGCAGGTCGACCCGCCCGACCCCGGGAATCATGACCTGGCTTCGCACCCGGATCCCTTCCCGACGCAGCCTGAACCTCACCATCGACTCCAGGCCCGACTCGGAGCGGCCGTCCGCCTCGACCAACAGTCGCCGCACCCGAGGCGGACGGGCGGCAAGCAGCGACCGTAACGCGGAGTGGCCCAGCAGTCGCTGGTTCAGGATCGAGTCGAGGACGACGACAAGACCCTCCTCGTCCAGGCAGGCAGAGGCAGCGACCAGGGCAGTCGGCAGCGGGTCCACCCCCCGCAGGGGTGCGGCCCTGCCGGCGACACCGCACGACCGAACCCCGTCGGGCAGCCGGAGACGAGCGTGGTGGTGCTCCGAGAACCTGACGTGGAGCTCCGGCTGAGGGGGCACCCACACCCCGTACCGGGCCAGCGCGGACACACAGGACAGCGTGCCGCCGAGCTGCAGCGCACGCAGCACGTCCACCGACGCGTCCGGCGTCGCGTACCAGCCGTGCCGGACGCGCACCAGCCGCCCGGCCGCCAGCAGGGAGGAGATCCGGGCGCGGCTGAGCCCGGTCCGTAGCTCTGCGAATCGCATCACACCGCTGTGCTGTTCGGTCATGCCGACAGGATTGGCGCGGCGGGCGTCAGTGCGCCGCCGGATTCTGCGGCCTGTGGATAACCGTCGTCATCCACAACCACGGACTGACATGAACCGGGGAATCCAGGGGTCTGGCGTGGATTATCCACGCCACCCCTCCCACCGCCCCGGATTGTGCTGGTGCGGTGGGGGCGCCGATACCCTTGTCAGGTGAGCCAGCCGACCCCGCACGACCCGACCGCCCAGGACCTTTCCGAGCAGCAGCAGGTGCGCCACGCCAAGCGCGACCGCCTGCACGCCGCCGGGGTCGAGGCGTACCCGATCACGGTCCCCCGGACGCACACCGCCGCCGCCGTCCACCAGGGCTGGGGCCACCTCGAGGCCGGGGACGAGACCACCGATGTCGTGTCGGTGTCGGGCCGGGTCGTCTTCATCCGCAACACCGGCAAGCTCTGCTTCGCCACCGTGCAGGACGGGTTCACGCTGGCCGACTCCGGCGCCCGCCTGCAGGTGATGCTCTCGCTGGCCGAGGTCGGCGAGGAGTCGCTGGCGGCGTGGAAGGCCGACGTCGACCTGGGCGACTTCGTGTCGGTGACCGGACGGGTGATCTCATCGCGCCGCGGCGAGCTTTCGGTGCTGGCGACCTCGTGGGTGCTGGCGTCCAAGGCGCTGCGACCGCTGCCCACGCTCCACAAGGAGCTCGGTGAGGAGACCAGGGTGCGGCAGCGCTATGCCGACCTGGTCGCCCGTCCCGAGGCACGCGACATGGTCCGGGCGCGTGCCCTGGTCACCCGCTGCATTAGGGAGACGCTGCACGACGAGGGGTACATCGAGATCGAGACCCCGGTGCTGCAGCTGATCCACGGGGGCGCCGCGGCGCGTCCGTTCCGCACCCACCTGAACGCCTTCGACATCCCGATGACGCTGCGGATCGCTCTCGAGCTGTACCTGAAGCGCGCCATGGTGGGCGGGGCCGACCGGATCTACGAGATTGGACGGATCTTCCGCAACGAGGGCATCGACTCGTCCCACTCGGCGGAGTTCACCATGCTTGAGGCGTACGAGTCGTGGGGCGACCAGTTCTCGATAGCCGCGATGACTCGTCGCCTGGTGCAGAACGCGGCCGACGCGCTCGGCTCGCGGGTGATCGCCACCGACGCCGGCGAGATCGACCTGGACGGCGAGTGGGAATGGCTTCCGGTCTACCCCACGCTGTCGGCTGTGCTGGGCGAGGAGATCACCACCGAGACCGAGCCGGCCCGGCTGCAGCGGTTCGCCACCGCTCGCGGGATCGAGTTCGACCCGGCCTGGAGCGACCAGAAGCTCGTCATGGAGTTGTTCGGCGAGCTGGTCGAGCCCACCCTGGTGCAGCCGACCTTCGTCTGCGACTACCCGGCGATCGCCCAGCCGCTGGCCCGTCAGCACCGGTCGAACCCGAAGCTGGTGGAGGCGTGGGACCTGATCATCGGCGGCGTCGAGCGGGGCACGGGCTTCTCAGAGCTGATCGACCCGGTGATCCAGCGCGAGCGCCTGGTCGCGCAGTCGCTCAAGGCCGCCGCCGGCGACCTCGAAGCGATGCAGCTGGA
>JAEZGC010000148.1 GCA_023437345.1 Actinomycetes bacterium | reverse complement strand
CAGGTTGACTGCCGGCCACGCGACCTAGGGGGCGGTGACCGCGACGGTCTCGTCGACGACCCTTCCCTGCACCCGCAGTCCGGCCGGTTGCACACAGCCGGTCAGGACGAGGACGGCGCCCAGCGCTGCGGTGAGGCGCTTCATCGCGGTTCCACCGCGCGCAGGAACGCGTCGACAATGTGCTCGAGGTCGGCGGTGGCCGGCGGCGGCAGCGGGTCGACGCGCAGGAAGCCGTCCAGGGCGATGAAGCTGAAGATCGACCCGACGAACAGACGTGCGATCAGGTCGGGTCGCTCGATGTGGATCAGGCCGGCGTCGCTGGCGCCCTCGAGCACGTGCCGGATCAGTCCGATGAACTGGTCGGGCAGGGCGGCGCGGATCTTCTCGCGCAGTTCGGGGATGCGAAACGCCTCGCCGAAGATCAGGCGGATCAGCGCCACCCGGTCGGGGCTGAGCATCTCGTCGGTGACGCTGCGGGCGATTCCCGTCAGCTGGGCGCGCAGTTCGGCCGGCGAGCGAGGTGGCGGCGGGGGAGCGAACATGCCGGCGAGCTCGAGTTCGCTGGTGAGCACCGCGGTGAGCAGGTGGGTCTTGGACGGGAAGTAGCGGTAGAGGGTCTGTTTGGACACGCTCGCCTCGGCCACCACTGCATCCATCGAGCTGGCGGCGAAGCCGTCGCGGAGGAAGAGCAGGCGGGCCGCGTCCACAATCTGCTGCCGCTTGGCTGTCGCCCGTCGCGTCCCCGCGTCCACGAATCAAACTGTACGGTTCAGTTTGATTGGGCGCAAGCGGCTCTCGCAACCTTCCGGTTACTGGTGAGTGGCCCTCCCGACTACGGGAGGGACACTCACCAGTAAGGGGGCCTGGGCGGTGGGTGGACGGGGGAGTCGGGCAGCGACCGCGCCCCGTCCGGCCTACTGGCGAGTGTCTCCCTCGACTACGGGGGGGACACTCACCAGTACTGCGATCCAGGGCTGGGGTCACCAAAGCCTTGGAGCGAGCTCTCCGTCCGGCCTATTGGTGAGCGTCTCTCTCGAGTACGGGAGGGACACTCACCAGTAAGGGGCCTGGGCGAGGGCCGCCATCGAATATCCCGGCTACTGGTGAGTGTCTCCCTCGACTATGGGAGGGACACTCACCAGTAAGCGGTCCGGACGAGGGCCGCCATCCCCAATCCCGCTACTGGTGAGTGTCGCCCTCGAGTACGGGACGGACACTCACCAGCAAGCGGGCCGGGGCAGGACGGTGCGCCAGCGGGACGGGCCGGGCCAGGGCGCGGCGGGCGGGGGCGGACGGCTGGAGACCGCTTGTACTCTTTCCCCCATGACGTCCCCCGCCCAGCTGAGGGCCCGCAGGCTCAACAACCTGCCGCTCGATGTGGTGGACGACCGGCCGCTGCCGCAGCGCGTGCTCACCTCGTGGTGGGCCTGGCTGACGGCCGGCCTGACAGTCATCTTCGCCGCCTGTCTCGCCGCCCTGTGGTTCGAGCTGACCGCCGACCAGCCTGCCGTGGACGGCACCGTCCCGGGGGTCAACCCGGCCGCCATCCGACAGGCCACCTGGTACGCGACCTCGACGCTGCTGTTCTGGATCGTCGTCTTCCTGGCCGCCGACCGGTGGCGTCCGCAACGCTGGACGGTCTGGTTCCTGTCGCTCGGCTGGGGCGCTGCAGTGGCCACCTACCTGTCGTACCACGTCAACACGTGGGCGGCGATGCAGATGCAGGTGACCGGCAACTTCGACCCCGCCACCAGCGCCCGGGCCGCCATCTTCGTCGCCCCGTTCGTCGAGGAGGCAGCCAAGGCCACCGTCCTGTTCGGGCTGGCGATGCTGGTCCGCTACGAGCTGGTCTCCAAAGTGTCGCTGGTGGTGATGGGCGGCCTCAGCGCGGCCGGCTTCGCGTTCACCGAGAACATCATCTACTACGCCCGTGCGATCGTGTACTCCTCCCAGACCATCGAGGTCGGCGACGCCGAGCAGGCTGTGGTCGAGCTGGTCTGGCTGCGCGGGTTCTGGACGGCCTTCGGCCACCCGCTGTTCACCATCGCCACCGGCATCGGGGTGGCCGTCGCGCTGCGCACCCGCAGCAAGGTGGTCCGCGTCCTCGCCCCGCTGGCCGGCTACGGCGTCGCGGCGCTGCTGCACATGGTCTTCAACTCCCAGGCCAGTCTCAGCCAGGGCACGTCCCAGCTGTTCATGTACTGGGCGGTCGCCATCCCGCTGGTGCTGTCGGCGGTGATCTGGACGGTCCGCCAGGTGCTGGCCCAGGGCAGACTGGTCCGGCTGCGGCTGGCCGACTACGTCGTGATGGGGTGGCTCAAGCCTGAGGATCCCGCCCTGTTCGGACGGCTGCGCACCCGCTGGCGCGCCCTGCTCGTCGCCCTCACCCGCGGCTGGCGCTGCCTGGTCGCCACCCGCAACCTGCAACGCACCCTCACCGAGCTCGCCTACCTGCGTGACGCCGAGGTCCGCGGCATCGTCGACGAGACCGGCGGGGACCGGGCCAGGGAGCTGCTGGTGCACTCGCGGGAGCTGCGCGTTCTCGCCATCGACGATCCGCGCGGGCTGAAGCTCAACCTGCCGCGGCTGCGGCGCCGTCCGCTCGACTTCCCGCCGCCCAACTACCCGGGACCGGCGGGTCTGGGCGGTTCGTGGCCGGCCCAGACAGGTTCGCCAGTAGGCTCACACGGGTACTCCGCGGTTGACCCGAAGTGGGGCCCGCCGGGGAGCTGACCCAGGTTCGTCCGGGGGGACCAGGCAGGAGCGAGATGGCGGCTGAGGAGCTCGCGCGAGCCCTGACCGGGCTGCGGGACGCCCTGGCAGGGGTCCGCCTGCCGGTTCGCCTGCCCGGCTCGGACGCCGCTGCCGCCCACGCCCGCGATGCCGTCGCCCAGCTGGACGACTACATCCTGCCGCGGCTCTCCCGCCTTGAGGCGCCGCTGCTGGCCGTGGTGGGCGGCTCCACCGGCGCCGGCAAGTCGACCCTGGTCAACTCGGTGATCGGACGGGTGGTCAGCGCACCGGGGGTGATCCGTCCCACCACCCGCTCGCCGGTGCTCGTCCACCACCCCGAGGACGCCCGCTGGTTCGGCTCGGACCGGATCCTGCCCGGCCTGGCCCGCAGCACCGATCGGGTGGCCGACGCCAAGACCCTGCAGGTGGTGCCCGAGCCGTCGCTGCCGCGCGGGCTGGCGATCCTCGACGCCCCCGACATCGACTCGGTGGTCGCCGAGAACCGGGCCCTGGCCGCCCAGCTGCTCGCCGCGGCCGACCTGTGGCTGTTCGTCACCTCCGCCGCCCGATACGCCGACGCCGTGCCGTGGGACTACCTGCGCGCCGCCGCCGAGCGGGAGGCAGTGGTCGCGGTCGTCCTCGACCGGGTGCCCCCGGCAGCGATCGCCGAGGTGCCCACCCACCTGGGCCAGATGATGGGCCAGCGCGGGCTCGGCAAGTCGCCGCTGTTCGCCGTCCCCGAGACCCGGGTGGACGCCGACGGGTTGCTGCCCGACGCCTCGGTCGCGCCGATCCGCAGCTGGCTGGCCGAGCTGGCCGCCGACGCCGCCAGCCGGCAGGTCGTCGTGATGCAGACCCTGGACGGCGCGATCCGCTCGCTGGCCGGAGCAGCCCCGCAGGTCGCCGAGGCCGTCGCCGACCAGGCCGCCGCCCTCCACACGCTGCGGACGGACGCGGAGCAGTCCTACGCCGAGGCGGTCCGGACGGTGTCGGTGCAGACCGCCGACGGCAGCCTGCTGCGCGGTGAGGTGCTGGAACGCTGGCACGACTTCGTCGGCACCGGCGAGTTCTTCAGGGCCGTCGAGCAGAAGATCGGCTGGCTGCGGGACCGGATGATGGCGGCCATCCGCGGCGAGCCGAAGCAGGCCGTGGAGGTGACCGCCGCCGTCGAATCGGGCATGGAGGTGCTGATCCGCGAGGAGGGCGAGGCAGCCGCCGCCCGGACCGGCTCGGCCTGGCTGGCGCACCCTGCCGGCCGGCAGCTCGTCGAGGCGTCGGGCGATGAGCTCACCCGGGCCAGCAAGGACTTCGACCTGGCCGCGAAGCGGGTGGTGCGCGACTGGCAGGCCGACGTCATGGAGCTGGTGAGCCAGGTCGGGGCGTCGAAGAAGTCGCAGGCCCGGTTCTGGGCGCTCGGCGTCAACGGCGTGGGTGTCGCCTTGATGGTGCTGGTGTTCTCCCAGACCGGCGGCCTGCTGGGCGCCGAACTCGGGGTCGCCGGCGGCACGGCGGTGCTGGCCCAGCGGGTGCTGGAGGCGATCTTCGGTGAGGACGCCGTCCGCCGGCTCGCCAAACAGGCCAAGACCCAGCTGGACGATCGGGTGCAGGCGCTGATGGCGTCCGAGCTGGCCCGCTACGAGACCGCGCTGGCAGCCGTCGATGCCCGCCCTGAGCAGGCGGAGGCGATTCGGGAGGCGCTGGCCGAGATCGAGCCGCTGCGGCAGCGGCTCGCCCAGCCCGCGGTCGAGGCGGCCCGGCGTCCCGAACTCGGCCCGGCGCCGCAACCGGCCGCCGGAGTGGCCGAAGTGGTCGAGGGCACGGTCATCGATCCGGAGGAGACGCGGTGAACGCGGGCAGCCTGGGTGACCGGGTGGAGGCGCTGCGGCGGGCAGTCGAGGCGTCGGACGGACGAGCCGACGGCGAGGTCGTCGAGCAGGCCCGGCAGGTCGTGCAGCGGGCCGGGGAGCGGGTCACCTTCGGCGACCACACAGTGGTGGCCCTGGCCGGCGCCACGGGGTCGGGCAAGTCGAGCCTGTTCAACGCGGTGACCGGGACCGAGCTGGCCGAGACCGCGGTGCGGCGTCCGACCACCTCACGGGCAATGGGCGTCGCGTGGGGCACCTCCCTGCCTCACGAGCTGCTGGACTGGCTGGACGTGCCGCGGCGGCATTTGATCGCCGCCGAGCCGGACAGCCCGCTGGCCAAGCTGGTGCTGATCGACCTGCCCGACCACGACTCGACAGAGGTGTCGCACCGGTTGACGGTCGACCGTCTGGTGGAGCGGGTGGACGGCCTGGCGTGGGTGGTCGACCCGCAGAAGTACGCCGACGCCGCGCTGCACGACAATTACCTCAAGCCGCTCGCGCCGTACTCGGAGCTGATGATCGTCCTGCTCAACCAGGCCGACCGGCTGGAGCCTGACGAGCTGGACCGGTGCGTCCGCGACCTGCGCGCCCTGCTCGACCGCGAGGGCCTGAAGGCCACCCCGGTGATGGCCACCTCGGCGCTGCGCGGGACGGGGGTGCCCGAGCTGCGCGAGATGCTGGCGCGGACGGTGAGCGCCAAGCGGGCCACCGTCCGTCGGCTGGAGACCGATGTCGAGGTGGCAGCGACCAGGCTGGCCGCGGAGCTGGGCGAGGGCCGTCCGCGGGAGGTGGGGAAGGCGGCGCGCACCGAGCTGACCGCCGCCCTCGGCGAGGCGGCCGGGGTACCCAGCGTGGTGTCCGGGGTCTACCAGGCGTGGCGCAAGCGCGGCAGCGCGGCCACCGGCTGGCCGTTCGTGAGCTGGATCGGGAGCCTGCGCGCCGACCCGCTGAAGCGGCTCCGACTGGAGCTGCCGAGCCGCTCGGCGGAGGTGGGACGCACCGCGCTCCCGAAGGCCACGCCGGTGCAGCTGGCGCGCGTCGAGGGTGCCCTGCGCGGCCTCACCGACGCGGCGGCGTCCGGCCTGCCGCGGGGTTGGGCGGACGCGGTGAAAGCTGCCGCCCACCGCAACCAGGCGCACCTGCCGGACCGGCTGGACACCGCCATCGCGGCCACCGACCTGCGGACCCGCAACGG
>JAEZGC010000309.1 GCA_023437345.1 Actinomycetes bacterium | reverse complement strand
ACAAGGACATCTCGCTTGCGGTGCGGCGCGGCACGATCCACGCCATCGTCGGGGAGAACGGCGCCGGCAAGTCGACGCTGATGAAGATCCTGTACGGCGTCCAGCTGCCCGATGAGGGCACGATCCGCGTCGAGGGCGTCGAGACGGTGCTGAGCAGTCCCCAGCTGGCGATCCAGGCAGGCATCGGGATGGTGTTCCAGCACTTCATGCTGGCCGACAACCTCACCGTCCTGGAGAACGTGGTGCTGGGGGCGGAGAAGCTCCACGGCATCGGCGAGCGGGCCAGGGCGCGGATCCGCGAGATCTCCGCCGAGTACGGCATGACCATAGACCCCGATGTCCTGGTGGCCGACCTCGGGGTCGGCGACCGGCAGCGGATCGAGATCCTGAAGGTGCTCTACCGCGGCGCCCGGATCCTGATCCTCGATGAGCCGACCGCGGTGCTCGTCCCCCAGGAAGTCACCGAGTTGTTCCAGCACCTCCAGGAGCTCAAGGCGGAGGGGCTGACGGTCATCTTCATCTCCCACAAGCTCGACGAGGTGCTCAGCGTCGCCGACGACATCACCGTGATCCGCCGTGGGACCACGGTCGCCGCGGTCGACCCCCGCAACGTGACCGCCCGCCAGCTGGCCGAGCTGATGGTCGGCTCGGAACTGCCGACGCCGGCGACCGAGGAGTCCACGGTCACCGACACCCCGGTGCTGGAGTTCCGCGGCGTCGGGCTGGCGTTCGGCGGGCACAGCCAGCTGGCCGACATCAACCTCGTGATCCACGCCGGTGAGGTGGTCGGGATCGCCGGCGTGGAGGGCAACGGGCAGGCCCAACTCGTCGACGTGGTGATGGGCATGCGTCGGCCGACCGCCGGTTCGATCCTGCTCGACGGCCAGGACATCACCAGCTGGGACACCCGTCAGGTCCGTGAGGCCGGCGTCGGCTTCATCCCCGAGGACCGGCACCGCCACGGGCTGCTTCTCGAGGCGCCGCTGTGGGAGAACGTCATCCTCGGCCACCAGACGCAGGAGCCCGGCAGCCGGGGGGCGCTGATCAACGCCTCCGGAGCGCAGGCCCACACCACCCGGATCGTCGAACAGTACGACGTGCGGACCCCGTCCATCCACGTAACCGCCGGCTCGCTGTCGGGCGGCAACCAGCAGAAGCTGATCGTGGGGCGCGAGATGAGCCACGCCCCGCGGGTGCTGCTCGCCGCCCACCCGACCCGGGGGGTGGACGTCGGCGCCCAGGCCGCCATCTGGGACCTCATCAAGAACGCCCGGCGCGAGGGCATGGGCGTCCTGCTGATCTCTGCCGACCTTGAGGAGCTGGTCGGCCTGTCCGACACCCTGCACGTCATCCTGCGGGGCCGGATCGCCGGCAGCTTCGATCCTGACACGGTCACCCGGGAGCAGCTCGGTGCGGCGATGACCGGCGCCGGCGATGAACCCGCACGGACGGGTGGAAACGAGGTGAAGGCATGAAGCGGCTCGACTGGACCAGGATCGGTCTGGCGATCGCAGCCCCTGTGGTGGCGATGGTCTCGGCCCTCGCGATCACCACGCTCATCCTGCTCGCGGTCGGCGATCCGGTCGCAGAGGTCTGGGCGGTGCTGTTCAAGGTGCCGCTGCCCCGCCAGGTGGTCGCGATCATCAACGAGGGCACCGTGCTCTACCTGTCCGCGGTGGCGGTCGCGATCGGGTTCCGGATGAACCTGTTCAACATCGGCGTTGACGGCCAGTACCGGGTCGCCTCCTTCGCGGCCGCGCTGTTCGCCGGGCAGGCCTTCCTGCCCGGCTGGCTGCACATCCTGGTGTCGATCCTGGTCGCGATGGTGACCGGTGCGCTGTGGTCGCTTATCGCCGGTGTGCTGAAGGTAGGACGCGGGGTCTCCGAGGTCATCTCGACGATCATGCTGAACTACATAGCCACCTACCTGGTGGCCTACTTCCTGCGACAGACCGCGGTGAAGATCGAGGGCAGCAATGTCACCAGCACCCAGCCGATCCCGGAGTCCTCGCGTGTCCCCGGCATCCCGGTGGACAGCTTCCTGAACACCCCCAACCAGATCTACGGCCTGATCGTGATGTCGGTCCTGGTCGGCGTCGCGTACTGGTTCATCGTGAACAAGACCCGGTTCGGCTTCGACCTGCGGGCCGCGGGCGCCTCGGAGTCGGCAGCCCTGGCCAGCGGTGTGCGGGTGAAGCGCATGGTCGTCATCTCGATGGTGATGTCGGGGGCGGTGGCCGGTCTCGTCGGCATGCCGCTGCTGTTCGGCCAGGACTACGCCTACGGCGACACCTTCCAGTCCGGACTCGGTTTCGCCGGTATCGCGGTCGCCCTGCTGGGACGCAACAACGCCATCGGGATGGCCGTCGCCGCCCTGCTGTGGGGCTACCTGAACCAGCTCAGCAACGGGCTGCAGATCGGTGCCGGGGTCTCCGACCGGCTGGTGCTGGTCATCCAGGGGATCATCGTGCTGAGCGTGGTGGTCGCCTACGAGCTGGTCCGCCGGGCGCAGCAGACGATCGAGCAGCGCCGGGTGGCCAGCGAGCTGGCAGCCCAGGCGAAGACCGCCGAGGAGGTGGCGGCATGAGCGTCGACCTGGGTGTCGCGGACGGGCTGTCGGGGACCCTCCCGCCGGTCCGGCGCGGCCGGCCGCGCTGGTACTGGCCGGTGGTGATAGTCGGCTCGCTGCTGGTGATAGCGACGGTGCGCGTGCTGACCGGGGCCAACGACATGGTCTCCTCCGGCGCCCTGGCGGCCGCGATCGGGCTGGCGGTGCCGCTGGCGCTGGCCGGCCTCGGCGGCCTGTGGTCCGAACGCGCCGGCGTGGTGAACATCGGCCTGGAGGGGATGATGATCCTCGGCACGTGGGGGGCCGGCTTCTTCGGCTTCCCGTACGGGCCGTGGGCCGGCATCCTCGGCCCGCCGGCGATG
>JAEZGC010000289.1 GCA_023437345.1 Actinomycetes bacterium | reverse complement strand
GGGGCGGCCCGGCAGCTCGCCGGGTCGGAGCTCGCGGGACGCCGTGGCGCCGATCAGGGCCCGCCGGGCGGCGGCGTAGTCCGCGGACAGCAGGTCGGTCAGCACGCCGGGGTCCGCCGGGCAGTCGCCGTACCAGGCGTCCCGATCGGCCAGCGCGAGCTTGAGCGTCTCAAGGATGGTGTGGGCACCCGCCTCGCTGCCCGGGTCGAGGTGGTCGTCGGGCAGGCCGTCGAGGATGGCCAGCGCCTGGAGCAGCACCGGCCCCTGCCCCCAGGCGCCGGTCTTGGCGACTGTGGCGCCACGGAAGTCCAGCGTCACCGCGTCCTCGTAGCTCGCGCCGAAGGTGGCCACGTCGGCGGCTGTCATCACCCCGGCGTGGTCGCGGCCGTCACTGTGGCGGTGCGGGTGCGCGACGAAGTCCTCGATCGCCGGGCCGACCACCTCGCGCCAGGTCGCCCGGGCGGCTTCGATAGCGGCGGCCCGATCCGCGCCACCGGCGGCAGCGCCCGACGCACTCGCGGCCAGCCTGTCGAGCAGGTCTGCGTAGCGGGGGTTCGTGATGAGTTCGCCCGGGGCCGGCACCCGTCCGCCGGGCAGCCAGAGGTCCGCCGAGGTGGGCCAGTGCCCGGCGAACAGGTCGGCCACCCCGGTCAGGGTGCTCACCACGCCGGGCAGCACCGGGTGCCCGTTGCGGGCGTACCCCGTCGCGTAGCCGAGGACCTCGGCCAGCGGCCAGCTGCCGTGGTCGCGCAGCAGCACCAGCCAGGCGTCGACGGCTCCCGGGACGGCGGCGGCGAGCGCCCCCGCGCCCGGCACAAGGTCGAGCCCTTCCGCCCGGTAGTGAGCGATGGTCGCTCCGGCCGGTGCGGGGCCCTGCCCGACCAGCACGCGCGGTCGTCCGGGGTCCGCGGCGGTGGTGAAGATCGCGGTCAGGTCGCCGCCGGGACCGTTGAGGTGCGGTTCGACGACGTGCAGCACGAAAGCTCCGGCCACGACGGCGTCAAAGGCGTTGCCGCCGCGCTCCAGCACCGCCTGGGCCGTGGCGGTCGCCAGCCAGTGGGTTGACGCCGCCATCGCGAAGGTGCCCTGCAGGTCTGGCCGGGTGGTGGCCGCCACGGGTGCCGTGAACGCCGGATTGGTCACGTCCCGAACCTACCGTCCGTCCTGCTGCGCACGGGAACCCCCGCCGGGCCGCTGGTGGCCCGCGGTCCGACGGTGACCGGCCCGCTCAGCGGCTCACCCGCAACCTCACGAGCCGGTAGCCGACCCCGACCGTAAGGACGGCGAGCCCACCGACCACCGAGGACGCCGGCAGCGACGCTGCCAGGGCGAGGCAGCCCAGCGCGCCGAGCAGCGGCAGCAGCCGCGGGTAGCGGCGGTGCTCCCCGTCCTGGCGCCACGCCGCAACGTTGGCGACCAGGTAGTACAGCAGCACGCCGAAGGAGGAGAACCCGATCGCGCCACGCAGGTCGGTGACCAGGACCAGCGCGCAGACCAGGCCACCGATAGCGATCTCGGCCCGGTGCGGCACCTCGAAGCGGGGGTGCACGGCGGCGAACCAGCGCGGCAGGTCGCCGGTGCGGGCCATCGCCAGCGCGGTGCGTCCGATTCCCGCGACCAGGGCGAGCAGCGCCCCCAGTGCCGCGGTGGCCGCCCCGATCCGGACGACTACCGCCCACGCCGGTCCTGCGGTGCCCGCGACGTCGGCCAGCGGAGCCACCGAGGCGGCGAGCGCTTCCGGGCCGAGGACGCGCAGCGCCACGAACCCGACCACGGCGTAGGTCACCAGCGCCAGCAGGAGGGCGAGCGTGATCGCCCGCGGGATGGTGCGCGTGGGGTCGGTGACCTCTTCGCCCATGGTGGCGATCCGGGCGTAGCCGGCGAACGCGAAGAACAGGAACGCTGCGGACTGCAGGACGCCGGGGGCGCTCCAGTCCGCGGCGGACGGGACGGCCGGCAGCGGTGTCGCGAGGCTGCCGATCAGCACCACCGCCGCCAGCGCGACCAGCGTCACGGTGAGCAGGACCCGGGTGACGGCCGCCGTCCGGGTCACCCCGCGGGTGTTGACCAGGGTCAGCGCGGCGACGGCCAGCGCGGCCACCGGCTTGACCCACGGCTCGGGCACCGCGTAGGCGGCGAAGGTCAGCGCCATCGCTGCCGCACTCGCGGTCTTGCCCACCACGAAGGCCCAGCCGGCGAAGAAGCCGGGCCACGGCCCCAGCACCTCACGTCCGTAGACGTAGCTGCCGCCGGACACCGGGTACTGCGCTGCCAGTTGCGCCGAGGACGTCGCGTTGCAGAACGCCACCGCTCCGGCAAGTCCGAGGCCGGCCAGCAGCCAGGGTCCGGCCGCCGCGGCGGCGGGGGCGAAGGCAGCGAACACGCCAGCGCCCAGCATCGACCCGAGCCCGATGATGACGGCGTCGGTGACTCCAAGCCGCCTGGTGATGGCCCGCTCCACCGGCTCAGGGTAGCCCGCCTTCTGTCGAGGACCACCCAACCCGCCAGCAGCCACGCACCCCACCGACCGCCCGCCCACCTCC
>JAEZGC010000147.1 GCA_023437345.1 Actinomycetes bacterium | reverse complement strand
AAGGTGTGGCTGGACGCGGCGACCGGCCGGGAGCGGGCGGCGATCGACGCGGAGCCCGGCAGCTGTGTCGCGGCGGCGAGCGTCGTGGCCTGCCAGGGCGCAGGCGTCACCGGATACGACCTGGCCTCTGGAGAGCTGCTGTGGTCGGACCCGGCGACCGCACAGGCAGTCACCACCTACCGCGACTGGGTGTACCTGTGGCAGTCGGACCTGCGTGGTGACGTCAGGGACGGCCGCACCGGGGAGGTGGCGGTCACCGACGGTGAGCTCCCGCGGATCCGCTTCAGCAACGAGGCCGGGGTGCTGGTGGACCGCGCCGACGGTCCGTTCTGGGTGGCGGTCGGCTAGCCCGGACGCACACGCGGACGTGGTCGTTGGACCACGTCCGCTGCGGCAGCCGCTGGATCGGCGCCCCCCGACGCTCCATCACTCAGTCCGGAGTCCGGACAGGCGGCTGCTACCCCTCCCCACCGGCGAGTCTACGCACGCCCCGAAGGGGGCGTCTGTCCCCCGTGCGGGGACATCGACGCGTCGGAGGGTGGCCAGTCACGCCTGCTCAGGGTCGGGAGCGGAGGGCCCGCCGTCCGCCCGGTCGGCGTTGGGCGACGCCGGGGCGGCGGGACGGTTGCGTCGCGCCACCAGGCGGCGGCGCCACAGCCACAGCGGGACCCCGAAGACTGCGGCGAGGGCCAGCCAGGGCAGCAGGGCGCCCAGGACGGTGAGCGCGGCGAGGCCGGAGGCCTGCATGGTCTGCCAACCGGCCTCCAGTCCGGCCAGGAAGCCGCCCGGCCCGCCCTCGACGGCGGTGCCGGTGGCGATCAGGGTGACGGTGACCGGTGAGGTGGCCACCCGCTGGCTGAGCGACGCCTGCTGGGCGAGCAGGGCTTCCAGCTCGGCCTGGCGCTGGGTCAGTTCGCTCTCCACCTGGGCGATCTCGCTGACCGAACCCGCCCGTCGCATCAGTTCCTGGAGGCGTGCTATCGACTCCCGCATTGTCTTCACCCGCGACGCCACGTCGACCACGGCGTCGGTCACGTCGACCGACTCGACGGTGCGCGACCGCACCTCTCCGAGGCCGGCGACCACGGTGAGGGTCTCGTCGAGCCGCTCGGCGGGCACGGTCAGCACCAGGTGCGAGGTGTCGTACTCCCGCGGCATGCCGTCGGTCGGCAGCGAGACCACTTCGGAGGTGACCAGGCCGCCCAGCACCAGCGCCAGCCGCCGCAGCTCGGCGGCCGCCCGTTCCACGTCGCCCACCTCGAGCACGATGTTGGCGGTCCGTGCCAGCTTTCGGTCACCGGGCAGGTCCGGCGCCCTTGGCGCGGGGCCGTCAGCGGGTGCTGGAGCCTCACCGGGGTGGGCGGGAGCCACGTCGCCGCCGGCGGCGGGCTCGGAGCCGCCGGCTGGTGCGCCACAACCAGCGACCAACAGCAGGGAGGCCCCCGCTACGAGGATCCCGGCCAACAGGCGAGCCGGGGCGGATTTCGACACAGTCAGCATGACTCCTCCACGCCGCCGGACCCGCCACCGTTGCGGACGCCCCACCACCAATCCCTCGCCGCAGCAGCCCGTCCGACAAGGCACGGCCCGTGCGGGCAACGCACCGGCCAGCTCAGCCGAGCGGGAGCTGTTCGGCCCTGGGTCGGCGGGGCGGCAACCGCCACTCCCAGCGGGCGTCCTGGACGACGAAGCCCTGGTCGGCGAGCTGGTCGAGCAGCCCCAGGCAGGCGGCCAGCGGGACCCCCGCGCGCAGCGACACCTCCCCGGCCGACAAGCCGCCGCGCGCCGGGATCGCCTCGAACACCCGCAGCGCGTCAGCGCTGAGGTCGTCGGTGGGGCGGCGCCCGGCGGCAGGTCGTGGCAGGTCGCGGCCGAGCGGGCCCAACAGCTCAAGGACCTCCACGGCGCGGGTGACCAGCACGGCCTCGGATTCCCTCACCAGCCGGTGCGGGGTGTAGGACAGGGCGCTGGTGACGGGGCCGGGCACCGCCATCACCACCCGGCCCAGGCAGTTGGCCCAGGTGACTGTGTTGCGCGCTCCGGACCTGACCGCCGCCTCGACCAGCACGGTGCCCTGGGACAATGCGGCGATCAGCCGGTTGCGTCCCAGGAAGCGAACCCGGGTGGGGTGCTCGCCGGGTGCAAGCTCGGAGACCAGCACACCGTGCTCGGCTGCCCGTTCGAAGAGGGCGCGGTGCGCGGGCGGGTAGGCCTCGTCGAGCCCTCCGGCCAGCACGGCCACGGTCGGGGTACGGCTGGCCAGGCAGCCGCGGTGCGCGGCCGCGTCGATCCCGAAGGCGCCGCCCGACACGGTGGCGTGACCCGCCTCGCCCAGCTCCGCGCCCAGCTCGGTGGCGACGGTCTCGCCGTAGGCGGTGCAGGCGCGGGACCCCACAATCGACACCGAGCGGGCGGTGAGTGCCGCCAGGTCTCCTCCACCGCGGACCCACAACCCCAGCGGCGCCCCGGTCAGTTCGTTGACCCGCTCGCAGCCGGTCAGGTCGTCGACCCCCGCCGGCCACTCCGGGTCGCCCGGCACCAGGAACCGCATCCCGGTCGCTGCTGCCCGCGCGACCACCGGCTCGGCCACGAAGCCGCGTGCCCGGCGTGACAGCGGGCTGTCGGAGGGTCGCTCCACCAGGCGGTGCCAGACCGCCGCCGCACCGAACTCCGCCACCGCCTCGGCGACCCGGGGGGTGGCCGGCTCCACCACGCAGGCCAGCGCGAGCCGCGCCTCGCGTTCGTTCATCCGACCCTCCGTTCGCTGGGTTCCTCACCCCTGCGCATCGCAAGGGCGGTGTGCAGGTGGTCGACAGTGGGACGTTGCTGGCCCGCCAGGTCACACACCGTCCAGGCGAGCCGGAGCACCTTGTCGACGCCGCGGGCCGACAACAACCCGCGGCTCACCGCGTCGTCGAGCACCTCGACCCCGTGCGGCAGCGGCAACTGGCGCCGCAGCGCGGGCCCGGGAACCTCGCCGTTGGTGCGCCAGCCGGCCGGCTCCAGCCGGTGGAGCTGCCGGTCACGGGCCTGCCGCACCCGGTCAGCCACGACAGCGCTGGGCTCGGCAGCCTCCAGCGCGGCCTTCAGGAAGGAGCGGCGCAACGGTCGAAGGTGCTGGTGGATGTCGACCCGGTCGAGGATCGGACCTGAGACCCGGCGGGCGTAACGGCGCACGTCCTGCGGCGGGCAGCGACACTGCGCCCCCGGTGTCCCGTACTGCCCGCAGGGGCACGGGTTCGCGGCCAGGACCAGCTGGAAGCTGGCCGGGTAGACGGTGGTCGCCAGGGCGCGGCCGAGCACTATCCGTCCCGACTCCAGCGGCACCCGCAGTGCCTCCATCACCTGCGGACGGAACTCCGGCGCCTCGTCCAGGAAGAGCACCCCCCGGTGGGCGCGGGAGGCCGCCCCGGGCAGCGCGATCCTTGCGCCGCCACCGACCAGGCTGGCCATCGATGCCGAGTGGTGCGGGTCGGCGAACGGTGGCCGGCGCACCAGGCCGGTCAGCGGGACCCCGGCCAGGGAGTGGATCGCCGAGACCTCCAGCGACTCGCTCAGGTCGAGGTCGGGCAGGATACCGGGCAGCCGCTCGGCGAGCAGGGTCTTGCCGACCCCGGGCGGGCCGTGCAGGAACAGGTGGTGGCGTCCGGCGGCGGCGACCTCCAGGGCCCACTTGGCTTCCACCTGACCTGCGACGTCGCGCAGGTCGCACGGGGCGGCGGGTTCGGCGACGTCGTCGGGCGGCGCCGGGGGCTGGCTGCCGGGGCCGCCCCGCAGGACGTCGAACAGGTCGGCGAGGTCGTGGACGCCGGTCACCGCGGCGCCCTCGACCAGCGCGGCCTCCCGCAGCTGGGCGGCGGGCACCACCACCCGGGTGAAGCCGTGCCGCACCGCGGCCAGCACCGCCGGCAGCAGGCCGCGGACGGTGCGCACCCGTCCGTCCAGCCCGAGTTCCCCGAACAGCGCCCGCCCCTCCAGCGCGGCCGGCTCGCACGCCCCGCGCGCGGCCCCCACCGCGGCCACGATGCTCAGGTCGTAATGGGACCCCGCCTTCGGCAGGGTGGCCGGTGACAGGTTGATGGTCACCGGGTCGGGGGGCCATCCCAGCCCGGCGGACGCCATCGCGGCCCGGCAGCGGTCTCGCGCCTCGTACAGCGACGCGTCAGGCAGGCCGACCAGGATGATGCGGGGCAGGCCGCTGCCGATCGCTGCCTCCACCTCGACCATCGTCCCCGTCATCCCGATCAGCGCGACTGACCACGCGCGGGCGGCCCTCACTGGCCGATCCCCCGGACGTGGGTGATCCGGCGCGGGCCCCCCGGCGGCAGCAGCACGCCAAGACCGTCGATCCGGAACCGGTCCACCGGCCGCGGTTGGCCCCGCAGCCACAGCACAGCCAGCTCACGAAGCTTGCGCTGCTTGGCGGCGGTGATCGCCTCCAGCGGAGGCCCGAAGCCGACCCCGCGGCGGGTCTTGACCTCGCAGAAGACCACCACGGCCGGCGGCCCGGGCTCGACGGCGATGATGTCCAGCTCCCCGGCAGGACAGCGCCAGTTCCTGGCCAGGATCCGCCAGCCCAGCCCGGCCAGGTAGCTCGCCGCCAGGTCCTCCCCGGCCCGCCACACCTCGTCTCGTCCCACAGCGCACCTCCGCGTGGGAGTCTTGGGCGCCGCCGGGTGGTTCGTTCACCGGATCGGCCGGGCTGTGGATAACCCACCGACGCAGGGCCGGCCATCCACAGGCTAGAGGTTCTCGGGCACCTTCAGGTCGGAGTGCGCGATCTCCTCGATCGACACGTCACGGAAGGTCAGCACCTTGGCGCTCTTGACGAATCGGGCCGGGCGGTACATGTCCCACACCCAGGCGTCACCCATCGAGACCTCGTAGTACACGTCGCCGCCCTCGGTGCGCACCTTCAGGTCGACTGCATTGCACAGGTAGAAGCGGCGCTCGGTCTCGACGGCGTAGGTGAAGATGCCGACGACGTCCTTGTACTCGCGGTAGAGCTGTAGTTCCAGCTCGGATTCGTACTGTTCAAGGTCCTCGGCGCTCATGGCACCTTCACCTTAGCGGCTCGCCGGACGTTGTCGAAGCACCACCGGTGGATAGCGCTGGGCCCGTGCTCGTCCAGCCGGCTCTGGTGCAGGCTGGTGCAATAACCCTTGTGGACGTCGAAGGAGTAGGCCGGATAGACCTCGTGCGCAGCAGCCATCAACCGGTCCCGTGTCACCTTGGCCACCACTGACGCGGCCGCCACGCAGGCAGCGACCCGGTCACCCTTCCAGACCGCAAGGCTGGGCGCCCCCAGGCCGTCCACGGCGAACCCGTCGGTGAGCACGAAGTCGGGCGCCTGCGCCAGCCTCAGCACCGCGCGGCGCAGCGCGGCGAGATTGGCGACGTGCATCCCTAGCGCGTCGCACTCCCCCGGCTCGACGGCGACGACCGTCCACGCCAGCGCCCGTGCCACCACCTCGTTGTAGACCCGTTCGCGCTGGCGGGCGGTGAGCAGCTTCGAGTCCGTCAGCCCTTCGATCCGGGTGGACGGGCGCAGGATCACAGCCGCCGATACCAGCGGACCTGCGCATGCGCCGCGGCCTGCCTCGTCGGCGCCGGCGATCAGGTCGAAGCCGCCGCGCCGCAGCGACCGCTCGTAGCCGTACAGCCCTGCGTCGCGCCTCACAACCCCCATTGTGGCCTCAGCAGACGACAGGAGGGCCGTTCAACACCGGTTGGGCCGGTGGTGGTTCGCCGGCCGGGATCCCGCCGAAGGTGGCGGGCCGGTTCAACGCCTGCATCCTGTCGAACGGGAAGACGACTGCCATCGCGGTGCCGACTATGTTCTCGGTGGGGATGAAGGCCGCGGTGCCGGGCGGCACCCCGTCCAGGTCGTCGCCCAGGTGGCAGCGGGAGTCCTGGGAGTTGTTGCGGTGGTCACCCATCACGAACACGGTGCCGGCCGGGACAACTATGTCGAAGGCGACCGAGGACGGGTCGACCTGCCGTCCGGTGGTCGGGTCTATGTAGAGGTAGACGGCCTCGTTGAGCGCCACCCCGTTGACTGTCACGCGGCCTTGCGCGTCGCAGCAGGTGACGTGGTCGCCGGCGACGCCGATCACCCGCTTGATCAGGTGGTTGGTGCTCTCGTCAGGGGCGAGGCCCACGAAGATCAGGGCCCGCCGGACCGGGTCTTCTTCCTCCTGGCCCGGTGCCAGCCAGGCCAGGGTGTCCCGGAAGACGACGACGTCGCCCCGCTCGAATCCGGCGACCTTCTGGACGGCGACCCGGTCGCGGATCTGGAGCGTGTTCTCCATCGAGCCGGACGGGATCACGAACATCTGGGCGACGAACACCCGGAGCAGCGTCGAAGCGACCAGCGCCCCGACCACCACTATCGCGATCTCACGCACCCAGGCGCCGACGATCGCCCAACCGCGGTTCCCGGTCCTGGGGGGGACCGCATCAGCCGACCGGCTCACCGCATCCCCTCATCTGGTTGTTAGCTGGGCGCCGGCCGGATCAGCGGTCGCGCTTCTCCTTGATCTTGGCAGCCTTGCCGCGCAGCCCGCGCAGGTAGTACAGCTTGGCGCGCCGGACGTCGCCGCGGCGCTCGATCTCGATCTTCTCGATGATCGGCGAGTGGAGCGGGAAGGTGCGCTCGACACCGGTGCCGAAGGAGACCTTGCGGACGGTGAAGGCCTCGGTGATGCCCGAGCCGTTGCGCGCGATGACGGCGCCGGCGAAGACCTGGATCCGGGAGCGGTTGCCCTCGATGACGCGCACGTGCACCTTCACCTGGTCACCCGCACGGAAGTCGGGGATGTCGTCGCGCAGGGCGGACTGCCCGATTTCTGCTACCAGCTTGTTCATCAGATCTGTCCTCGCCAGTGCCACAGGTCACTCGTGGAAGTTGTTCAGGTTGAGCGCCCGGGACGCCTTCCCCCTGTGGCAGGGGCGACCCACGGCACGCGATCTCCAAGTCTGCCACAGTCGGTCCCCGCCGTCGAAATCGGCGACGATCGCCATCGACCGCCGCGTCAGCGCATCGTGGGGCGGGCCTGGAGGAAGGTCCAGCGGTTGCCCTCCAGGTCCTCAGCGACATAGTGGGAGTGCGGGTACGGGTCGATCTCGCTGACAACGCTTGCGCCCGCGCTCCGCGCCCGGGCGAGGTGGGCGGCGAGGTCGTCGACGTAGACCCACGGCTCGAAGGCCTGGGTACCGGCCACGGCGCCGTCCAGCGAGCCGACCACCAGGGCGGCGTCGCCCACCCTCAGCTGCAACCACGGCTGCCCGTGCTCACCGCCGGGGAGGGGATCCTCTCCGGTAGGCAGGTCGCCGGCATCGCCGAGGCCGAAGGCCTCGTGCAGCCACCGCATCGCAGCGGCGGGGCGCCGATAGGCCACCGCCAGCCCGAGCCGTGCCAGATCGTCGGGGACCCGCGCGGCGCCGTCGCGGCGCGCGCACCAGGCGCCGAACCACTTCGGCACCACCCGGCTCCAACTGGTGCCGCCGGAATCGCGGCCACCGGCGGGGACGGTGTGCTCGACGACCACCCTCGTGCCACCTGCCACCGGCTCGAACCTGACCTCGGTGAGCACATCGTCGAAGTCGGTCTCCCAGGCGAGCAGGACGCCGGGCTCCCACCGGGTGATCCGGCCACGCTCGAAGACCTCGTCGCTGTCCTTGTCGTCCAGCACCTCGATGATCCGGCCCCCCACCCCCGGCTCGCAACGCACTTCCGCCACCCGACCGGCGTCACTCCAGAAGTTGATGTAGCCGCGCTCCCACCACAGGTCCATCTCGTCGGTGAACACGGTGAACGCGGTGCCGGGATCGACTCCCACCACGACCTCGGAGGAGATCATCTGCGCCTGGGTCATTGTCGTGCCTCCACATGTCGCTTGAACGAGGCGAGCTGGCGGTTCCAGTCCGCCTGCAGCTGGTCGAGCCAGGCCTGCAGCGCGACCACCGACTCTGGCCGGAGCCGGAACACCCGCACCCGGGCGTCGTCGGCAACCCTGCCGTCGGCCACCACGCCGGCGTCCAGCAGCACCCGCAGGTGCTTGCTCATGGCCGGTGCGGAGACGCCGCAGGCATCGGCGAGCTCACCGGCCCGCCGGGGGCCCGCGCCCAGCAGCGACACGACCTCACGCCGGGTGGGATCGGTGAGCGCGTGGAGGACGGGGGTCAGGTCCGCGACGTTAGCTACCATAGGACGCAATAGTTTCTCACCTGGGCAACTAGTGTCAAGGGCCCGACAATGACCACGGCCCCCGGGAGCGTCCCCGGGGCCGCGGCCTCGTCGGGGTGTGTGTTGGCGGGG
>JAEZGC010000203.1 GCA_023437345.1 Actinomycetes bacterium | reverse complement strand
GCTCTTCGTCGCGTTCTTCGTGGTGATGGCGGGGACCGTCGGGTTAAACATGTGGCTGGCGTGGCGGATGCGTCCGCTGGATCGGCGGACCGGCCCGAGCGCGGTGCTCGACCGGTACCGAGACCTGCTCGGCTCGAACCTGCTGCTGGCGATCCTCGTGCCGTCAGCCTTCTTCGGGGTGATCGGCGGGATGACCGCCGCGGCAGCCTCGATGGACGTGCTGGCCTACCTCAACCGGACACCTTTCGGCGCCACGGACCCCTACTTCGGCCTCGACATCAGCTTCTTCGTCTTCGAGCTGCCGATTTGGCGCGACCTGCTGGGCTTCCTGATGAGCGCACTGTTCTTCGGGCTGATCGCCGCCGCCGCCGTCCACTTCACCACCGGCGGACTGGTGGTGGGACGCCAGGCGAACCTGGGCCAGCGCCCGACCGGGGCCAGCCGGCACCTGTCGGTGCTGGCGGGCATCCTGCTGGTGGTCTACGGCCTGCAGAGCCTGATCGATCGGTACGGCTACCTGATCGAACCGGGCACCGTGTTCACCGGTCTGCACTTCACCGACGACAACGCCAGGCTGGGCGCCAAGCTGGTGATCGCCGTGATCGCGTTCATCTGCGCCGCGCTGTTCTTCCTCAACGCCTTCCTGAACCGGTGGGTGCTCCCCATCACCGGCCTGGTGCTCATGCTGGTGTCAGGGCTGATCCTCCAGCTGCTGTACCCCGCCATCGTGCAGTCCTTCCAGGTCCGGCCCAACGAACCGGACAAGGAGGGCCCGTACATGCGGGCCCACATCAACGCGACCCGGCAGGCTTTCGGGATCGACGGGGTGGACATCGAGGAGTACGAGGCAGTCACCCAGGTGCGTCCCGGCCAGTTGAAAGAGGACGCGGCGGCACTGCCGGGGATCCGGCTGGTGGACCCGTCGGTGGTGGGCCCGACCTTCGAGCAGCTCCAGCAGGTCCGCGGCTACTACTCCTTCCCGACCGTGCTCGACGTCGACCGCTACGTGCTCGACGGCGTCGAGACCGATGTCGTGGTGGCGGCCCGCGAGATGAACCTGGCCGGCATCCCCGACCAGAACTGGAACAACATCCACACCGTCTACACCCACGGCTACGGCATGGTCGCCGCCTACGGCAACCGGCGGCAGTCGGGCGGCCAGCCGGAGTGGATCGAGCGGGACCTCCCGCCGCAGGGCGCGCTGGGGGACTACGAGGGCCGGATCTACTTCGGTGAGCTGAGCGAGGAGTTCGCGATAGTCGGACGCGAGGCCGGCCAGGAGCCGATCGAGCTCGACACCCCCGGCGGCGGTGACGGTGGTGGTGAGGCGTACAACGTGTACGCCGGCACCGGCGGTGTCCCGATCGGGAACTGGTTCAACCGGCTGCTGTACGCCGCGCACTTCGTCGACCTCAACATCATCTTGTCCGACCGGGTGAACTCGGCGTCCAGGCTGCTCTACAAGCGGACGCCGAAGGAGCGGGTCGAGCAGGTTGCGCCGTGGCTGACCCTCGACCAGAACATCTACCCGGCTGTGGTGGACGGCCGGCTGGTCTGGATCGTCGACGGCTACACGACGAGCCGCAGCTATCCCAACAGCGCGCTGGTCAGCCTGCAGCGCACCACCTCCGACGCGCAGTCGCGGGTCTCGGGCCTGCAGGTGGACCGTCCGCTCAACTACATCCGCAACTCGGTGAAGGCTGTGGTGGACGCCACCAACGGCACCGTCGACCTGTACGCCTGGGACGAGTCGGACCCCGTGATGCAGAGCTACGCCAAGGCCTTCCCCGGCACGGTGCGCCCCAAGAGCGACATCACTCCGGACCTGCTGGCCCACCTTCGGTACCCCGAGGACCTGTTCAAGGTCCAGCGGGAGATCCTGGGCCGGTACCACATGACCAATCCGGCCAGCTGGTACCAGCAGTCCGACCTGTGGCAGGTTCCGGCCGACCCGGTGAAGGGCACCAACGAGGCCAAGGAGCCGCCGTACTACCTGTCGATCAAGTGGCCCGGCGAGGACCAGCCGGTGTTCAGCCACACCTCGGTGTTCGTGCCCCGCGGCCGGTCCAACCTGGCCAGCTACCTCTCGGTGGTGGCCGAGGCGACCAGCCCGAATTATGGCAAGCTGCGGGTGCTGCGGATGTCGGACACCCACCAGATCGACGGGCCGGGCCAGACCTTCAACTCGATGACCACCGACACCCGCGTCGCCGAGGTGTTGCGGCCCTACCTCAACCAGGGTTCGGCGGCGGCGACCTACGGCAACCTGCTCACCTTGCCGATGGGGGCCGGCCTGCTCTACGTGCTGCCGGTCTACACCCAGCGGCAGGGCAGCACAGGTTCCTTCCCTGCGCTCACCTTCGTGATCGTGAGGTTCGGCCAGAGCGTCGGCATCGGGTCCACCCTTCAGGAGGCGCTGGACGAGGCCTTCCAGGGGGATGCGGGGGCGGAGACCGGTGAGCAGCCGACCGAGCCCGGCGGCGAGGCGCCCACCAGTCCGGAGCCGACC
>JAEZGC010000128.1 GCA_023437345.1 Actinomycetes bacterium | reverse complement strand
GCCGCCGTCCGGGCCACCAGTTCGTCCTGGCCGGGAACGACGCCGACCACCATCGGGTGTCCCGGTACCGGGACCATCCGCTCCACGCTCGGCTGGGGCACATGGTGCATCGCTGAACCTCCGTTGTCGGGTTTCACCCTAGGCGCGGGGGCCCGCGCCCGCAGGTGGACAGCCGTCCACGAGACCCGTCGCAGCACCACCGGTAGCACCGGGGCCGGCTGGGTATGGGGCGTGGGTACCGACCGGTGGAGTTCGCCGGTCGCTGACCGACGAGGAGTTGAAGCATGACGACGAAGGTAGACAGGTCAGTCCTGGTGGACGTCCCGGTGACCACCGCCTACAACCAGTGGACCCAGTTCGAGGAGTTCCCCCGCTTCATGGACGGCGTCGAGCAGGTGCGGCAACTCGCCGACGACCGCCTGGAGTGGGTCGCGGAGATCGCCGGGGTGCGGCGGCAGTGGATAGCCCGCATCCTCGAGCAGGTGCCGGACCAGAAGGTGGCCTGGGCCGCCGAGCAGGGCGCCACCAACGCCGGCGCCGTGACGTTCAGCAGCGAGGGTGGCAGCACCCGCGTCCACCTGCAGCTTGAGTTCGAACCGACCGGGCTCCTTGAGGGCCTGGCCGACAAGCTGAACCTTGTCGAGCGGCAGGCAGAGGCCGACCTCGAGCGGTTCAAGGAGTTCATCGAGGCGCAGGCCTCGGCGTCCGGCGCCTGGCGCGGGGCGATCAATGAAGGCTCCGGTGCCGGCACACCGACCGTGGCCGACGCCGCCGCCTCGCGCGACGACTCCGGCACCGTGGACGACACCGGAATCGGTGACGTCAGCCAGCCCGACCCGCCTGTGGGCGGCGGGAGCGGCGTCGCCGATCCCGGTCTGGTCCGCGAGCCGTTCAACCCGCTGGTCGACGACCTGCCGGGTGAGGACGTGGATCCCCACAGTCCGCGGCGGGCCCTGTGAGTGGCGGGGAGGAAGCGATGTCGGACCTGACCGCCATCCCGGCCCAGCAGCAGGAGTGGCCGGGCACTGTCGCCGACCTGACGCCGCAGCCCGACCACGGCCGGACCAGCTGGGTGGGACGCGACCGGCTGCCCGGCAAGAAGGCGCTGATCACCGGCGGCGACTCGGGCATCGGCCGCGCTGTGGCCGTCCTGTTCGCCAAGGAGGGTGCCGACGTGGCGATCGCCTACCTTCCGCAGGAGGAGGCTGACGCCGCGGAGACCGCCCGGATCGTCGAGGAGGCGGGTCGGCGCTGTGTGCTTCTACCGTCCGACCTGCGCAGCCAGGAAGCGTGCGCGGAGCTCGCCGAGCAGGCGCTGGCCGAGTTGGGCGGGCTCGACGTGCTGGTGTGCAATGCCGCGTTCCAGATGGCCTACGAGAACCTTGAGGAGTTCCCGGCCGACCAGCTGCAGCGGACCTTCGCGACCAACGTGTTCGCCACCTTCTGGCTCACGCAGGCCCTCGCGCGGCACCTCGAGCACGGCGGCAGCATCATCGTCACGACCTCGGTCCAGGCGTACAGCCCGTCGTCGAACCTGCTGGACTACGCGGCGACCAAGGCTGCGCTGAACAACCTGACTGTCAACCTGGCCGGCGAGCTGGGCGAACGCGGGATCAGGGTGAACGCTGTGGCACCGGGGCCGATCTGGACGCCGCTGATCCCGGCCACCATGAAGCCGGAGAAGGTGGAGTCGTTCGGCGCGGACACCCCGCTGGGCCGAGCCGGCCACCCGGTGGAGGTAGGGGCCGCCTTCGTGTTCCTGGCCAGCGACGAGGCCAGCTACGTCAGCGGCACCGTGCTCGGGGTGACCGGCGGCAAGCCGGTGTTCTGAGCGGTCAGGCGGGGAAGACCTGGTAGTCGATCGGCTTGCAGACCCCGCCGTTCGACTTCTCGGCCGAGCAGGCCGTGAGCCCCACGAACACGTCCTGCTCGGCCCGGACCCGGAACCGGTCACCGGCCCGCGTCAGCGGCGGGTCGATGTGCAGGGTGCCGTCCGGGTCGGTCCACACGTTCATAAAGATGTTGAACGAGGTGGCGATCCGGTCCAGGCCCACCCCGAACCTGGCCAGCCCGCCGTGGAGGTTGGCCAGGCAGCTGGGGTGCGGGGCGCCACCGAACTCGGGGTACAGCAGGTCGAAGGTCTCCTGGCTGCACGGGGTCAGGGTGAAGTCGTGCCTGCCGCAGGTGTCCTCCACGATGGTCAACATCGGGCGGGACCGGTTGGAGTACAGCACGTCCCCGGTGGTGAGGAACACCTTGTTGGCGTAGTCGATGGTGCGCCCGCTGGACAGCCATTCCTCGATGTCGGGATCGGCGACTGCGTACAGGTCGCTGACCTGGCCGCCGGAGGGGTCGACCACCAGCAGTTCGTCGCCCGCCTTCAGGCGCAAGCCGACGCCGGTCTGGGGCTGCAGCCGGTTCACTGGCGTCCTTCCGCTCGAGGGGTGCCCAGATCATAGGGCGGCCGCCAGCCGGGCGGCACCTGCCGTCCTGAGTACTGGCGAGCCTCGGAGGCCGTCCCGTGGTCGGCGGCCATCGGGTTCACGCACCCCTGCAGGCGCTCGTCGCGACGCCGCACCACATCCCGCACCCGGTCGTAGCGTCCGGACGCGCGCAGCCGCGAGAACTGGTCGTGAAGGTTGAACACCAGCACCGGCAGTGGGGTGCGCCGCGCCATCCGGGACGCGGCGGGGTGCATGCCGATGACGAAGAATGCCCGCCCGGCCGCGCTGAAGCCGAAGTGAGGGTCGGCCGGGTCCTGGGCAACCTCGTCGTCCCAATCGGCGTCGTCGGCGGCCCGCAGGAGCGCCAACTGGCGCCACAGCAGGTCCTCGAACTCCTCCTCGCCGCTGGGCACTGGTGAGCGGAACACCGCCACGAAGGACGCCAGCCGCTGGTCGGTGTCGTCGGTGTCCTGGCGCGGGTGCGCGGCCGCGAAGTCGGACAGGCAGTTCAGGAGCTGCGCTGTCTCGTCAGGGTCGGCCAGCGCGTCGAACACGACGACTTCGGCATCGGACCGGTTGAACACCGATTTGGCGCCCACACATGGATAGTGCGGGTCGGCGACCATGGCGGTGATGACCGCCAGGATCTCCTCTTCGGTGGCACGCGACAGCGGCAGCGCAGGACTGGACATGGGTGCCGTTTACCCCCGATCCGCCTGCGCGGAACGGGTAATGGCAGCACGCGACCGGTCGGCCGACCGGGGCGGCTGAGAGGAGGCGGGCATGAGCCAGCTTGAGGAACCGGTCCGCGGCGAGGACGGCTTCGAGGCGTCGCTGCGCGGTGAGGGTGGCGAGGTGCCGATGCCGAGCGTGGCGGCCGAGTCGCGCAATCGCGCCGGCGAGGGAGAGGACCAGGAGGTAGCGGAGCGTCGGGTGGCAGACGATGACGGCCGCGTGCCGGAAGGCTACGTCCGACCGGGCGAGCCGCACATCGACTGATAACCGGACCCACCCCCTCGTCCGCTGAGCCGTAACGGCACAGATTGGGTATCGCTGAGGTAAGCAGACCGCACGGAGCGGTCGTCAGGAGGGGTGACCACGATGGATACCTGGGTGTGGATAGTGATAGCGATCATCGTCATCGCGCTGATCGTCGGGCTGGTCATGTGGACGCAGCGCCGCGGCGAACACCGGGCGCAGGAGCAACTGGAGAAGGCCCGCGAGTTGCGGGCCGAGGGCCAGCAGGCCGACCTGCACGCCAAGGAGCAGGCGGCGGAGGCCGCCCGCGAACAGGCCGAGGCGCAGCGCGCCAGGATCGAGGCGGAGCGGCTGGAGCGGATCGCCCAGGAACGCGCTGTCGAGGCCGAACGTGCCCAGGAGACAGCCCGGACGCGGTTGGCGGAGGCTGAAGAGCTGGTGCCCGATGGCGCCGACCTGAACACAGGGGTTGACCAGCCCCGGCGGGTCGCCGACCCTGTCGCCGACCCGGTCGACGAGCGCCTCGACAGGCGGGGCGACGGCCTGGTGGACGACCGCCTCGACCGACGCGACGACGACCTGGTCGACCCGGGGCTTCGCGACGACCGCCGCCTCTAGGGCCAGGTAACGACGCCGGGGCGCGGCGGGCCGGCCTCAGGCGGTGACCAGCACGTAGCTGACGAACACCGCCACCGAGACCAGCGCCGACAGCGACAGCACGTTGTTGACGTAGCCCAGCTCGCCGCGCCGGGACGCCGGGATGAACAGCGGGATGATGAACGGCGGCGGCAGCACCATCAGCGTCACCAGGGCGTGGCGGAAGATCGGGTCGAGGCCGAGCAGCCGCTCGAAGACCAGGTGGCCGATCACGAGCGCCAGGCCGAGGGTGACGACCGTCCGGACTGCTACCAGCGGCAGCGCCTCGCGCACACCGGACCCGGTCAGCTTCGACCCGTAGCCCACCACGAGCAGGATGAGCGGCACGATCATCGCGGCCAGGTAGCCCAGCGCTGTGCTGATTGCGCCGCCAACAGCGCTGTCGGTCAGGGCGGGCCCGAAGCCGGCGACGTTGAGCGCAACGCCGGCGAGGATCGCCACGATGGTGGGCGAGGTGAGCAGGTTCCGTGCGGTCTGGGCAGCGGTCTGGCGCTGGGCCCCGGCCGCCCGCAGCAGGGTGACGAACACGAACCAGATGAACACCTCGTGGCCCAGCGCCAGGACGCCGAGCGCCGGCAGCCGTTCCGGGCCGTAGACCGCTGTGAACAGGGCGAACCCGATCATGCCCAGCTCGAACCCGGTGAACAGGAAGGGCGTGTACGCCGAGCCGCCCACCGTCCGCAGCGCCAGGAGTCCGACGCCGTACAGGGCTACACAGACGGTGAACACGATGATGATCACCCACAGGTAGGCGGGTTCGAACCTCGTGACGAGGAACGTGGTGAACAGCACTGCCGGAAGGGAGACGTTGACGATCAGGCGCTTCAGCCCCGCCACCGTGTCGTCGTCCAGCACCCGCACCCGCCGCAGGAGCATCCCGAGGGCCAGCAGAAGCACGATGGGCAGGACGCCACCGAGGACGTCGTCGAAACCGGATTGCATTGATCCCTCACAGGCGCGCCCCAGCCCGGGACGCTGGTCGTCCCGCTGGCATTGGAGGCCTCTCCTATCCTGTCGGTCATGCACCCCTCCTATCTGCCAGAAGCCGTGAATCGGGACGAGATCGACGCCCTGCCCGGCGCGACGGTGCTGCAGTTCGGCACCAACTGGTGCGGTTACTGCATGGCCGCGGCCCCGGCGATCGAGTCGGTGGTGGGCGCCCAGGACGGGGTGCGGCGGATCCTGGTCGAGGACGGCAAGGGCCGCCCGCTGGGGCGTTCGTATCGGGTCAAGCTGTGGCCGACGCTGATCTTCCTTGCCGACGGCGAGGAGGTCGCCCGGGTGGTGCGGCCGTGGGGCACCGGCGATCTCACTGACGCGATGGAGCGGCTGCGCGAGGCGACGTCGGCGGCGTAGGACGCCTGGCTGCCTCCCCCGTCCGGCGCAGGGCGAGGGCCGGCGAGTCCGCAGGTGGAGCCCCCGGCGCTAGCCGAGGACATCGCGCAGCAGCCTGCGGGTCCGGGCGTAGGCGCCCGGCGCCTCGCTCTCCCGCGGCCCCGCGACGTTCAGTGTGATGCCGGTGCCGAGACCCTCAAGCCAGGCCCGGACCGCCGCTGGCTCTACCTTCCCAAGGACGAACAGCGGCCGGCCCAGGGCCGCCGCAGCCTCCCGGGTGAGGATGGTCCCCGGCGATTCGGTGCCGTCCGGGGGCAGCAGGATCAGGGTCGCATCGGAGTCGCGGACGTTCCAGTCCGTCCTCTGGTCGGGGTTTCTGGCCGGCGTCTCGGTGAGTTCGGGATAGTCGGTGAGGAGGCCGGGCGGCTGCGTCCGGTCCTCCGCCCAGCCGCCGCGGGGGCACCACCCGGCAATGGGGATTCCCAGCTCCCGGGCCACGTCCAGCGCGGCCCGGTCCACCCCGGTCTGACCCCCGCTGCGCACCACGGCCACGCGGGGGGTGCTTGCAGGTGACGTAGTCATCGCGGACCCTCCCTCCCGTCTGAGGCGTGCGGGTCAGCTGGATTCTCGCCGCCGCGTGGTCACGGCGCCAGACCCCGACTTCAGGGTCCGCCGGATTCTGTCGCCGCGCGCTGCTACCGTCCTTGGTAATGACGACGTCGTCAGCCGACGCGCTCAGCGACGAGCACGAGGCACCAGCAGAGAGGCGCTGCGTCCATGTCATCACTCGTACGACGACTCCTCTGGGTGGTTCCGGTGGTCATCATCGCCGTGGCGGCCCTCGTCGTGGGCGGGCAGGTGCTCACCGGGTACCTGAACAAGCCTGCGATCGAGACGAAGTCGGAGAGCAACGACACCCAGGTCATCGACGCGATCTCCCGCACCGAGCAGATCGCGCTGGTCAGCCTCGGCATCCAGGGGATCGCCGAGAAGAGCGAGAAGACGGTGATCTTCGGCATGGAGGTCCCCGGCAGCGAGCGCGCGCTGTTCCTGCAGTACACCTTCAACGCCAAGCTCGGCATTGACGGGAAGGATGTCCGGATCAAGCAGACCCGCGAGGACGAGTTCGAGATCACGATCCCCGAGTTCATCTTCATCGGGCACGACGACGTCACCTTCAAGCTGGCGACCGAGAGCAACGGGGTGCTGAGCTGGGCGACGCCGGAGATCGACCAGGCCGAGATGATCAACAACATCCTCAGCGACCAGGCGCAGGCGGACTACGTCCACGCCAACCGGGATCTCCTGGTGGAACAGGCCGAACACTTCTACACCGGCATCGTGCGAGGCATCGATCCAGCGATCGACCTCGACTTCACGTTCGTCGTCAAGTCGTGAACCCGGCCCGCTCGTCAACTCAACTGGCGCCGCTGCGCTGAGCGACGCCCCGCGCCGCAGAGGGCTCGCCGGGACGCTCCACCGCCGCGGGTGGACGATTGCCTCCTGGCTCTGCGCTGTTTGCGCCCGCCGTCGCCGCCACAGTGGAAGCATGGCCGCATGAAGCTGGTCAAGGGTCTTGTCGTGGTCGTCGGAGGGGTCTTCGCGCTCGGCATGGTCGGACAAGCCTTCGGCGGTGACGACGACGAGAGCGCCGCCCCTACCAAGCCGGCCGCAACGAGCTCGCCTGCCTCGCGGGCACCGGTCGAGACCGGAGAGCCAGACACCGACGATGGTGACGTCGGGGATGACAGCGACTACGACGAGGAGGACGCGGACTACGCCGACGACTCCGACGACTCCGACGAAGATGACGCCGACGATGACGCGGAGCCTACGAAGGCGAGCAAGGACGAGTGGTGGTACCAGTACTCCTCGTGCACGCAGTTGAAGAAGAACCGGGTCGGGCACCCCAAGGGCCCGTTCCGGGAGAGCCGCCGCGCTGAGAAGCCCATCTACGAGTGGTTCGCCTACGGCACTGGCAACCGGGGCGATGGCGACGGGGACGGTCTCGCCTGCGAGTAGCTCGGACGGTGGGCGCCTGCCCTCCCATGAGCGACGTCCCGGCGATTTCCGTGGATCCTGCGTTGCTGCCCGAATGGTGAGTCGGGTGGACCGACGCGCGTCGTCCACGGCACCGCTGGAGACGACGCGATCGGAGTGCCTGATCGAGCAGAGAGCCGGGCCGGCAGGGCCCGGCCTGACGCCTTGTTACAGTCTCGTCGTATCAGTCCTGCTCCACGGCGCGGTGGAACCGGGCATGAGAGGAGAGACACGAACATGAACAAGATGTCCCTGGACGCCGTCGCTCGCGAGGAACTGGAGCTCGCCAGGCGGGCGCCCAGCGGGCGCAGCGCGTCCACCCTCGTCGGCGGTCACGAGAAGGTACTGCGGCAGACCCTGATCGCGCTCAGGGGAGGTTCCGCCCTGACCGAGCACAACAGCCCCGGCGAGGCAACCATCATCGTCCTCAGCGGGCGGGTCCGGCTGAACGCGGGCAGTACCAGTTGGGAGGGGCGCACGGGTGACCTGCTCGTCATCCCTCCGGTCCGGCACGACCTGGAGGCGCTCGAAGACTCGGCGATCGTCCTCACCACCGCCAAGCCGCACTGAACTCGAGCGGTCGCACGACAAGTAAGAACGAGCCGCCCTGACCGGCGTAGAACGCCTGGTCAGAGCGGCTTCGTCTTGCGTCGGGCTGACAGGATTTGAACCTGCGACCCCTTGACCCCCAGTCAAGTGCGCTACCAAGCTGCGCTACAGCCCGCTTCTTCAGTTGTGCCGGGCGATCGAGGCCCGGCTGGTCACTTTACTACGTCCGGCGGGGTGCTCGTGCACCGCCACAGCGCGCCCGGGACGCAAGCCTGAGGAATCTCCTGCAGGCCCGCCCACGCAGGCATAGCCTGCCTGCAGGAGGCACCAACATGGTCACCATCGCCCAGGCCGCCCGCGAGTTCCTCGACTGCAAACGGATCGCGGTCACCGGCGTTTCCCGCACCCCAGGTAGCCACGGCGGCAACGTCGTCTACGACCGGCTCGTCGAACGCGGCTTCGACGTCTACCCGGTCAACCCCAACGCCGCCGAGATCGGCGGAAAGCCGGCCTACCCCTCCCTCGCCTCGATACCCGGCGGGGTGGAGGCCGTGGTCATCGCCACAGCCCCAGGGCACGCCCTGGACACCATGAAGGAGGCCGCCGGGCTCGGCATTCACCACGTCTGGATGCACCGCTCGATCGACGCGGGAAGTGTGTCACCCGAAGCGACGACGTACGGACGCGAGCACGGCATCCAGGTCATCGACGGCGGCTGCCCGCTGATGTTCGACCCGGCCTCGGATGGCGGGCACAAGTTCATGTGCAAGCTGCTCACCCTGTTCGGAAAGGTGCCTCGGCACGTCAGCTGAGCTCGGTTTCTGTCGGTGGTGACCGGCATAATCGAACATGTGAGCGAACTGGTCGATCCAACGGCACCTGCGGTGGTCAGGCTGCGGCAGGTGGCCGTCCTGCGTGCTGCGCTGGACGCCGCGGAGGCCTCGGCGATCATCGAGCTGGCCGGCGAGTCGGGTTGGGACGAGCACGCGGAGTTCGACGTCGTCGGTGCCCGCCCGATCCGGATCGGAGCTGACGGTACCCGCCTGGTCGACGAGTTCCTCCCGCTGGAGGTGGCGGCCGCCTATGGCATCAGCGCTGCCTCAGCCACCTGGCTGGTCCGCGACGTGGTCAACCTGCACGCCCGTCACCCGCACCTGTGGGCAGCGGTCCAGGACGGGCGAATCCCACTCTGGCGGGCGCGGCAGATCACCTGCCACGCCGCCAGCCTTGAACTCAACGCGGACGAAACCGCAGTCGTCGACGAGCGGATCGCGCCCGCTGTCGGGCGGGTGCAGTGGCGTCGGCTGTGGTGGCTGTACCGGGCCGCCGTCCTCGCGCTGGCGCCCGAGCGGGTCAGTGCGTTGACCGAGCGCTCCCGCGCCGCCCGGTTCGTCCGCACCGGGGTCGTGACTGACGACCCTACGGTGAGCTACCTCACCGGACGGGTGGACACCGCCGCGGCGATCGGCTTCGACGCGCTGCTGGACGACATCGCCGACGCCCTCGCCGCCCGGGGAGACACCGACAACCGGGCCCACCTCCGCGCCCGGGCGTTGGGACTGCTCGCCGAGCCGGCCGAGATCGTTGAGTTGCTGGCCGGCCGTAGCCCCGAGGCAAAGCCCTCCACCCGGCGTCCCCGCACCCGCGTGTACGTCCACCTGAGCGCCGACGACCTCGGCCCGGCCGGGGTCGCCCGGGTCGAGGGATTGGGTCCTGTGCTCGCCGATGAACTGCGGCACCTCGTCGGCGCTGGCACCGTCCAGCTCACCCCGGTTCTCCGGCTGGGCGACGCCGAGCGGGCGGTCGACGCCTACGAGGTCCCCGACCGGGTGCGCGCCGAGGTGGTGCTGCGCGACCGCTACGAGGTGTTCCCCAGCAGCGCCCTGGAGGGGCGTTCAGGCGACCTCGACCACACCGACCCGTACCAGCCCGGCAGGAGGCGTCAGACCCGATCGTCGAACCTCGGTCCGCTGGGCCGCCCCGCGCACCGGGCCAAGACCCACGGCGGCTGGCAGCTCGCCCAGCCGAGACCGGGAGTCTTCTGGTGGACGTCCCCACGCGGGCAGGTGTACCGGGTAGGCCCGGACGGCACCCGCAACCTCACCCCCGGCGACCCCGCCCGCGCTTCCTCCGCCACGGAACGCCTGATGCTGTGGGAGGTCGACCGGTTCCTCGGTGGCTCCCGCGACGACGTCGCTTGACCCTCGGGGCGACCGGAGATCCCCGCTGCCCGCAGAAGTCCTGCCGGCCGCACAGGGGGAAGCGTCAGCCAGGCCTGGCTCAGGCCGCGGCAGCCGAGGGTCG
>JAEZGC010000089.1 GCA_023437345.1 Actinomycetes bacterium | reverse complement strand
GAGATGCGTTCGAGCACCTCGTAGGGCAGCCGGGTCCAGTCGGCGGTCATGGCGTCCTCGCTGGAGACCGGGCGCAGCACGATCGGGTGTCCGTAGGTGCGGCCGTCACCCTGGACGCCGACGCTGCGGACGTCCGCGAGCAGCACGACGGGGCACTGCCAGATCTGACCGTCGAGGCCGGCGGCGGTGAGCTCCTCACGCGCGATCGAATCCGCGTGGCGCAGGATGTCGAGACGCTCCTGCGTGACCTCGCCGATGATGCGGATGCCCAGGCCGGGGCCGGGGAAGGGCTGACGGCCGACGATCTCCTCGGGCAGGCCGAGCTGGCGGCCCACGGCACGCACCTCGTCCTTGAACAGCAGACGCAGCGGCTCGACCAGCTTGAACTGCAGGTCCTCGGGCAGACCGCCCACGTTGTGGTGGCTCTTGATGTTCGCGGAGCCCTCGCCGCCGCCGGACTCCACGACGTCGGGGTAGAGCGTGCCCTGCACGAGGAAACGCACCGGCGCACCCTCGGGGGCGGATTCGACGAGTTCCCGCTCGGCCGCCTCGAACACCCTGATGAACTCGCGCCCGATGATCTTCCGCTTCTGCTCGGGGTCGCTCACCCCGGCCAGGAAGCCGAGGAAGCGTTCCCCGGCGTCGACAGTCTTCAGCCGGGCCCCGGTGACGGCGACGAAGTCCTGTTCGACCTGCTCGCGCTCACCGTGGCGCAACAGTCCGTGGTCGACGAAGACGCAGGTGAGCTGGTCGCCCACGGCGCGCTGCACCAGCGCAGCCGCGACCGCGGAGTCGACCCCGCCCGACAGCGCGCAGATCACCCGGTCGCTGCCCACGCGGGCGCGGATCCGGTCCACCTGCTCGTCGACGATGTTCAGGCTGGTCCAGGTCGGACGGCACCCCGCGATGTCGAAGAGGAAGTGCTCAAGGACTGTCTGGCCGTGCTCGGAGTGGAGCACCTCGGGGTGCCACTGGACGCCGGCGAGCCGGCGCTCGGCGTCCTCGAAGGCCGCGACCGTGGCCCGCGGTGAGCGCGCGGTCACCTGGAACCCCTTCGGAGCGGCGGTGACCTCGTCGCCGTGCGACATCCACGAGGTGATGGTGGCGGGCAGGCCGCGCAGCAGCCGTCCGCCGTCCAGCACCGACACCGGGGTGCGGCCGTACTCCCGCTGCCCGGTGCGCGCCACGGTGCCGCCCAGGGCCTGGGCCATCGCCATGAAGCCGTAGCAGATCCCGAACACCGGCAGGTCGTGGGCCAGCAGGTCGGCGTCCAGGCGGGGCGCTCCCGGCTCGTACACCGAGCTCGGGCCGCCGGACAGGATGACGGCCTTCGGCCCGCGGGCCAGGATGTCGGCCACGCTCGCGGTGTGGGGCACGATCTCGGAGTAGACCTTCGCCTCCCGGACGCGGCGGGCGATCAGCTGCGCGTACTGGGCGCCGTAGTCGACGACCAGCACGAGGTCGTGCTCAGGGGTCATGCGCGGCAGTCTATTGGCCGCGCCCTTGTCCGCTCGACGCCGCCGAACCCGCACCCCGTCCCGACACAATCCGGGAACCAGACGCCACCGGCGTGCACTATCCACACCAACCCCCCGAATCCCCCGGCTTGTGCCGCATCCCGGGCATCTCGCTGGGCGGACCGGTTGACCACCTTTTGAGCGGTCAACTACAGTCCGGGGCATGTCCCTGATGCGCGCCGCGACCATGTGTTGTCGCACCATGCCGTCGATGGACTGCTGTCGCGCGCACTGATCCCACGCTGCCCGACCCCACTCACCGACGCCCGCACCGGGTGCCCTTTCGCCTACCCACCCCCGCCCAGCCGCTGTAGCCTCACCTCGAGTACAGGAGATCCCCATGTCGCTCAACCCGGACACGCTCGCCGTCCACGCCGGCCAGGAGGACGCCGACCCGGCCACCAACTCCCGCGCCGTCCCGATCTACCAGACGACGTCCTACGTGTTCGACGACACCCAGCACGCCGCCGACCTCTTCGCGCTGCGGGTGCCGGGCAACATCTACACCCGGATCATGAACCCCACCCAGTCCGTGTTCGAGGCCAGGGTGAACGCCCTGGAGGGAGGCGTCGGGGCACTCGCCACCGCCTCGGGGTCCTCGGCCGTGACCTACGCCGTGCTGAACCTCGCCTCGGCCGGCGACAACATAGTCGCGCTGTCCACGTTGTACGGCGGTACCTACGCGTTGTTCGCCCACACCCTGCCGCAGTTCGGGATCGAGGCGCGGTTCGTCGATCCCAGCCGTCCCGAGGACCTGGCCGCGGTGGTGGACGAGCGCACCAAGCTGGTGTTCGGTGAGACCGTCGGCAACCCGGCGATCAACGTCATCGACCTGGACGCCTGGTCGGCCGCCGCCCACGCCCAGGGGCTGCCGTTCATAGTCGACAACACGGTGCCGACCCCGATCCTGTCGCGGGTCTTCGACCACGGCGTCGACGTCGCGGTCTACTCAGCCACCAAGTACCTGGGCGGCCACGGCACCTCGATCGGCGGGATCGTCGTCGACTCCGGCCGGTTCGACTGGACGGCGCACGCCGAGCGATTCCCCGGCCTGACTGCCCCGGACGGCGCGTACCACGGCGTGGTGTGGACCGACGCCGCCGGTCCCGCGGCGTACATCATCCGGGCCAGGACCGTCCTGCTGCGCAACACCGGGGCGGCGATCTCGCCGTTCAACGCCTGGCAGCTGCTGCAGGGCCTTGAGACGCTCCACCTGCGGCTGGAGCGGCACTCGTCCAATGCGCTCACCGTCGCCCGCCACCTCGAGCAGCACCCGGCCGTGGCCTGGGTGAGCTACCCCGGGCTGGACTCCTCGCCGTCGAAGGAGGTCGCCGACCGGGTCTTCACCGGACGCGGCTACGGCGGCATCCTTTCCTTCGGCCTGAAGGCCGGGCGCGAGGCCGGCTCGACGTTCGTCGAGTCGCTCCAGCTGTTCTCCCACCTCGCCAATATCGGCGACGCCAAGTCGCTGGCCATCCACAACGCCACCACCACCCACTCCCAGCTGACCGAGGACGAGCTGGTGGCTGCCGGGGTCGCGCCGGAAATGGTGCGGCTCTCGCTGGGTATCGAGCACCCCGACGACCTGATCGCCGACATCGAACAGGCCCTGGCAAAGGTCGACCAGGCCCTCGCCGCAACCGTCTGACCGCCTCCACACCACACGAAGGAACACCTCATGGCGTATTACAACGACGCGACCGAGCTGATCGGCCGCACCCCGCTGGTGAAGATCAACCGGCTCTACGGCGACTCCCAGGCGACTGTGCTCGCCAAGCTCGAGTACTACAACCCGGCCAAGTCGGTGAAGGACCGCATCGGCGTGGCGATTGTGGACGCGGCCGAGGCCGACGGCTCGCTCCAGCCCGGCGGGACCATTGTCGAGGCGACCTCGGGCAACACCGGCATCGCGCTGGCCTGGGTCGGAGCTGCCCGCGGCTACAAGGTCATCATCGCCCTGCCCGAGACCTTCTCGAAGGAGCGTCGTGCCGTGCTGCGGGCGTTCGGCGCCGAGCTCGTCCTCACCCCCGGGCCGGACGGCATCGGTGGGGCGCGCGCCAAGGCCGAGGAGATCGTCGCCTCGACCCCTGGGGCGATCCTGGCCCGCCAGTTCGAGAACCAGGCCAACGTCGACATCCACCGCAAGACCACCGGCGAGGAGGTCTGGGCCGACACCGACGGCCAGGTCGACTTCTTCGTCTCGGGGATCGGCACCGGCGGCACCATCACCGGAGTCGGTCAGGTGCTGAAGGCCCGCAAGCCCGAGGTGCAGCTGATCGCTGTGGAGGCTGCCGAGTCCGCCGTGCTGTCCGGCGAGCCGAAGGGCGTCCACAAGATCCAGGGCATCAGCGCCGGCTTCATCCCCGACATCCTCGACACCTCGCTGATCGACAGGATCATCAAGGTGACCTCCGACGACGCCCTGGCCTGGGCACGCCGGGCGGCGAAGGAGGAGGGCCTGCTGGTCGGTATCTCGTCCGGCGCCGCGCTGCGGGCGGCCGCGGAGCTCGCCGGTGACCCGGCCAATGCCGGCAAGACGATAGTCGTGGTCATCCCGTCGTGGGGTGAGCGCTACCTGTCCACGGCGCTGTACGCCGACCTGCTCGACTGACCGCCGGCCCGGGCGCGGACCGCAAGCCGCGCCCAGGCAGCAGCGCCCTGGCCGGCCCGGCCCGCCCCGTGCGATATCCCGGGGCGGGCCTCGGCCGTTGACAGCCGGATCGGCCAGGGTGACAGAGTGGGGCGACCGGAACGGACGGAGAGCAATGAGACCCCTGCTGAAAGCCGCCTGGCGGCGGGTCCGGGAGGACCTCGACGCCGCCATGCGGGAGGACCCGGCCGCGACCTCCAGGCTGCTCGTCGCCCTGACCTACCCCGGGGTCCACGCGGTGTGGGCGTACCGGTTGTGCCACAAGCTGTGGGTGTCCCGTCCGGCGCTGCGTCCACTGGCCCGGATCATCTCGCAGGTCGCCCGCGCGATGACGGGGGTCGAGATCCATCCCGGCGCAGTGATCGGCCGCCGCTTCTTCATCGACCACGGCATGGGAGTGGTGATCGGCGAGACCGCGGAGGTCGGCGACGACGTCCTGATGTACCACCAGGTCACCCTCGGCGGACGGTCCCGCGGCCGGTTCAAGCGTCACCCCACGATCGGCAGCAACGTCCTGCTCGGCGCCGGGGCGAAGATCATCGGCCCGATCACCATCGGCGACGGCACCAAGGTCGGCGCCAACGCGCTTGTGGTCAAGGACGTGCCGCCCAACTCGGTGGTCACCGGAATCCCGGCGAACACCTCCCCCGGCGACATAGTCGCCTGACCGGACGGTTCCCGCCGGCGGCTCGCGTCCCCGTCGCGGGCGTGGTCGGCGGCGGCGGAGCGGAGGCAGTCCCCTACGCTGGGCGGGTGCAGACCGATCCGGAGCTCGACCGCCTGCGCGGTTCGATCGACAACCTCGACACCGCCATCGTCAGCCTGCTCGCCGAGCGGTTCAAGATCACCCAGCAGATCGGCCTGCTGAAGCGGGAACGGGGGCTGTCGCCCGCCGATCCCGATCGTGAGGTGGAACAGATAGCAAGGCTTCGCCAGCTGGCGAGCCAGAGCAACCTCGACCCCGAGTTCGCCGAGAAGTTCCTCACCTTCATCGTGGCCGAGGTGGTCCGCCACCACGCGGCGATCCAGTCCAGCCAGCCCTGACTCACCCGCGCCGGCGGCGCGCCCACCAGACAGCCCCGGCCGCGGCCACGGCGCCGCCGGCCACCCACGGCACCCAGCCGCGTTCGGGC
>JAEZGC010000142.1 GCA_023437345.1 Actinomycetes bacterium | reverse complement strand
TTCCTCCAGACGCAGGAACAGGTCGTCGGGGTCGGACGCCTCAAGCGCGGCCTCCATGGTGTCGGCGGCCATGCCCTGGAAGATCGCCGCGTCCGGCTGCACCACAGCCCGGTTCAACAGCCACGGGTCGCGCGGCCGCACCCAGCAGATCGCGTCCGGGTCGACCCCGCACTGCAGCAGCCACACGCAGGCGTCAAGCGAGGTCTTCCCCGCCCCCACGACGACGTACTGCCCGGGCGGCTCGGTCAGCCGCACCAGGTCGTTGACCGGGACCACGCGGGCGCCCGGCTCCACCCCGAACGGCGGCGGCGAGCTCTGCGGGATGGTGCCCGACAGGTAGGTCGCGTCGACCAGCCGGGCGTGCGGCGCCGTGAAGCGCGTCCCGCTGACCAGCGAACGGAAACCGTGGACACCGTCGAACTCGCACCCCGGGAAGAAGCCGACCCGGCCGGTCGCGACCAAGGTCGTCAGCACGTCAGCGTAATAGACGAGGATCTCCAGGGCGGTGGCCCGCTCCTGAAGCCCAGCCTCCGGACCGCCGGCCTGCAGCCGTCCGGTGCCCAGCGGGGTGGACGCCACGCCGTAGAACAGCGACGCCTGGTGCAGCCTGACGAACGGGTAGGCGTCCAGCCAATGCCCGCCCGGCGCGTGGCGCCGGTCGACTATCGCGACTGTGGCGTCGGAGTTGGCAACGAGGGCGTCTGCGAACGCCATCCCCATCGCCCCCGCGCCGACCACAAGGTAGTCGGCCTCGACCGTGACGGTCATTCGCCCATGAGAACAACCCCACGCCGCGCCGTCAAGGGGTTTCGGGCCGGCACGTACGGCGCAGTCCTAGGCGCGCCGGCGTCGGTCTGAGGTACCTCAGGCCGCCGCAGCCGGCGCAGATCGGGTAATCGTCCGATGTGCGGCCGGGCGCCTCAGGCGCACCGTTGATGTATGACCACTTCAGATTTCCACTACGCCGTGACCATGCGGCAGCGCCACCAGGAACTGGTGCAGGAGGCCGCCGAACGCCGCCTCGCACGGTCGGTGCAGGTACCGGCCGAGCACCGCGTCGCCGCCTGGTGGCAGCGGACGGCGGCCCGCCTGGCCCGCCGACAGGCGGTACGGCCGGGTGCCGCCCGGTTGCAGTCCGTCCAGCCGTGATGGTGACGGCGGCGCCGACGGCGTCCGCAGGGTTGGCACCGGTCCCGGCGTCACCGCGGGATGGCACGATGTCGGGTATGGCGCTGATCGCCGCCCAAGGGACGTTCGTCGGCCGGGAGGCCGAGCTCGCCGAGTTGCGCGCCGCGTGGCAGCGGGTGCAGGCCGGGGAGCCCTGGCTGGCGCTGATCGGGGGCGAGGCCGGGATGGGCAAGACCAGCCTGGTGCACGCCTTCACCGAAGGCCTGGCCGACGACGCCTTCGTGCTGGTCGGGCAATGCCTGCGGTTCGGCGACCAGCCGGTGCCCTACGCCGCGCTGACCACCGCCCTGCAGCAGCTCGCGGCCCGGGTCGGCGGCGAGCAGCTGCGGCAGTGGGCCGGCGCCAGCGCGTCCGCGCTCGGCCCGCTGGTGCCGCAGCTGCCCACCACCGGGGACGGCGCGCCCGACCGGCTGGTGCTGTTCGAGGCGATCGCCTGGGTGCTCGAGGGCGCCGCCGCCACCCGTCCGGTCTGCCTGGTGATCGAGGACGTCCACGCCGGCGACCAGCTCACCTGGCACCTGCTGCAGTTCCTCGAGGCGACCCTGCCCGCCGCGCGGCTGCTGCTGATCGCCACCTACCGCTCCGACGAGCTGCCCGGACGCCACCCGCTGCGGCCGGTGCTCGCCGAACTGAGCCGCCGGCCGGGGGTCGGCGTGCTCGAGCTGGGCCCGATGCCCGCCCCCGACCTCACCCGGCTGGTGCGCAGCGTCGCGCCGGACGCCGCGCCGGCGGTGGTGTCGCTGCTGGTGGAGCGCAGCGACGGCGTCCCCTACTTCGCCGAGGAACTCGCCCGCGGTAGCCGGGACGGCTACGTGGAACTGCCCGCCACGCTGCGCGAGGCGCTGCTGGCACGGGTGTACGCGCTGTCGGAGCGGACCGTCGAGGTGCTGCGGCTGGCCAGCGGGATGGGGCTCCAGGTTCGCCACGAGCTGCTCGAGGCATTGGCCGGGCTGACCCCCGACGAGCTGGACACCGCGCTGCGGGAGGCTGTCGACGGGGCGCTGGTAGTGCCGACCGACCAGGGCTACCTGTTCCGACACTCGCTGCTGCGCGAGGTGATCCACGACCGGCTGCTGCCCGGCGAGCACACCCGGCTGCACAGCCGGATCGCCGACGTGCTGGCCGAGCACCCCAACCTCAACGGCGGCGGCGAGGCTGAACTCGTCCACCACCTGTTCGCCGCGCACCGGCTCGAGGAGGGGTTCACCGCCTGCCGCCGGGTGCTGGACGGCTCGCCGCACGCCCACCTGCAGCGGCTGCGGGTGCTGGAACGCGCCCTGGAGGTGTGGGACCGGGCGCCGGAGGCTGCCGCCGTCCTCGGCAGCCGAGACGCGGTGCTCGACCTCGCCTCCCGGGCGGCCCGCTCGGCCGGCGAGTCGGCCAAGGCGCTCACCCTGATCGAGGCGTCGCTGCGGGAGTCGCCGCCCGACCTCGACCCGCTGGTGCGCGCCGACCGGCTGATGACCTACGCCCGGCACCGCTACCACGGCAACCGGGGCGGGCTGGCGATCATGGCCGAGGCGCTGGCGCTCACCCCGTCCGACCGCCCGACGCCGCAGCGCGCCCGCGCACTGGAGTACATCTCCGCCCAGCTCATGCTGGAGGGCCGGCTGGCCGAGAGCCTGGCAACCGCCGAGGAGGGGCTGGTCGTGGCGAGGGCGGTGGACAGCCGCACCGCCGAGTCCAGCCTGCTCAACACCAAGGGCTGCGTGATCGCCTCGACCGGCGACGAGGAGGAAGGGCTGGCGCTGCTGGCGGCGGCAGGGCAGATCGGCGAGGGACGCTCCCGCACCCGCTGGTGCATCAACTACAGCCACCACCTCCACCTGGCCGGACGGCTCCGCGAGGCCGTCGACATCGCGCTGCTCGGCGTCCGGGAGGCGCGGCTGATGGGCCTGGAGCGGTCGATCGGGGTGATGATGGCCGCCAACGCCGGCGAGAGCTTGCTCGCGCTCGGCGACCCTGACGAGGCGCGTGCCCTTGTCGAACCCGCCCTGGCGCTCAACGCGCCCGGGTCGCATGAGCTGCACCTGAGGATGCTGCTTGCCGAAGTGGCGCTGGTGCGCGGCCGGCTGGACGAGGCCGAGGCTGTGCTGGCCGAGTTCCTCGGCGCCTTCCGCTCCGACGCCTCGACAGTGCAGGACCGGCTTCGGGTGGGACGCGGGCTGGCCAACCTTGCGCTGTTGCGCGGTCAGGCCGAGCACGCCCTCGACCTGGCGCG
>JAEZGC010000138.1 GCA_023437345.1 Actinomycetes bacterium | reverse complement strand
GGGCAATACCGGCCCCCAGCAGGGCGGGCCAATTCGAGCGGGGGGGCGGCGCCCGCCGAGATACCTGGTCGATCTTCGCGCGTTCGCGCGCCCTGGTCTCCCAATCGGCAGCCGTTATTCGCCCCTGGTGGGCCTCTCTCTTGCTTCTGGCCGCAGACAAGGCCAGGGTCGCGGCGTCATTTGCGGGGCTGATCGTGGAGAGCGACCTGTCGCCGGACCTTCCGAGTCGATACTCATAGCGCCTGAGCGGCTCGGAGGAGTAGTTGAAGAGCGCGACGCTGCTGCGATCTGCAACGTCGAGGGCTGGCTGGGTGTACCCGCCTGCCGAGAAGAAGTAGAGCTTGAGTTCGGGGTTGGACCCGCGAGACTGGACGAGGGCGTCTATCTCAGGCTTGCCGGCCTTTCTCTCCTCGAATCCAACCCAGGAGATCGCCGTGGATGACACGACGCTGACAGTGCCACGCGGGTGAGTCTCACTGAGCTTGGCGTCGGTATGGCCGAGTCCTGCCATCCAGCTGACTGCGACCCGCTTCGCCAGCTCCCGTTCCGAATCGGGAGCCGCCTTCGCTTGGCGGATGGCTTCAGCCTCGGCCTCGGCCTTGGACTCGAGCGACTTCCTGTATCTGGCAACGGCCTCATCCTGCGTCTTCTGGCGCTCCTTAGCAGCGGCCTTGCGTCGAGCCGCCGCGGCCTGCTTCTCAGCCCGCGTCAAAGGGGCGCTGACCCATTCGGCTCCAGTGCCGTTGGGCGAAGGTTTGAGCCGGGGGTGTCTTGCGGCTCGGTTCACCCGCTGGAAGCTGCCATCAATCGTGTACGTGAACAGGGCAATCCCCTGACTGTTCGCGTACTCGACTGCTGGCTTGGTGTAGCCCGCAAGCGAGAAGAACAGAAGGGCGCGGTCGTCTTTGGCGCCCCGCGCGCCAAAGAGCCTCTGAACATCCTCGCGCCCGGTGACACTTCTCATGTACTTCACCTGCGCCAGCGCGGTGGAGGAGACCACATCGATGCCGCCATCGGCACCTCCCCGGGTGACAATTGCACCCTTGTAGCCGAGCTGGCGCATCCAATCGGCAGCCGCGCGCTCGGCTTCCCCCCAGGACTGGATCTTCCGACCGGCCACACCTGCACCTCCTGGCTGATGCCATCATCGGTGATCGCCTCCACCCCAGCAAGAACCTGGACGGCCAAAGTCCATGTCCCATGGACCAGCGATGGGTTCGAACACTCGCCCATGCCGCACGGGGTCTATCTCGAGGGCTCGGGTCACCAATCGCTCTGTCGGATCCGGGCATCCATCAGAATGCCCCAGGTGTAGGCCGACCCCTGCCGATCCTTGAGGTCGCTCGGCTTGCCAGCCGGCATGCTGGCTAGCGCGTGCGCGAAGTTGGTCCTCGAGAGTGCTCGGTTAACCTCCTGGCCGTCGCGTGTGACACGCAGGAACTGGCCAGGCACTCGGTAGGTGAAAACCAGTCCAGTGGCGGTCTTGAACGTCTGCCCGGCGTTGCGCTCGATGCGTGCCCAGACGCTTTCGATCCCGATCATGGCTTCCAGTGTGGCTGACATGCGCCCCCGAAGCACTGTGTCGCCGACTGCTCGTTGCGAGCCGTCTAGTCACCTTCTTCGACCAGACGCGAGAGCCGCTCGGCAATTAGGCGGTCTCGGTCCTTCGCGGCGTGTTGGTAGAGCTGGGCCGCGGCGGTTGTGGAGTGCCCAAGCCGGGCCTGAAGTTCTGCCGTGGTTGCGCCGACCTGCGCAGCAAGGGTCGCGCCCGTGTGGCGAAGGTCATGCCAACGCAGATCCTCGCGGCCGGCGGCCTTCTTGGCTCTGTTGAAGTAGGCACTCATCCCGGAGTGCCAGATGTGGCCGCCACCCTGTCCAGGGAACAGCATGGCGTTCGGCGTCGGCTTCACATGGGTGGTGAGGTGCTCCTCAATGATCGGCCAGACGTGAGGCGGGATGGCGACGTCGCGGACGCCGGCGTCCGACTTGGGCGGCCCGACGACCGCGCCGCCGGGCGGGAAGGTGACGGCCCGGCGGACCTTGATCAGCTTCTGCTCGGTGTCGATGTCCTTGCGTCGCAACTCCGCGAGCTCGCCGTAGCGCAGAGCGCACCACGCGGAAATCATCACCGCCGCCCGCAGCCGCTCGGGCATATTGGCAGCGATCTCGTTCACCTCCGCCGGCGTTGCCGGCTCCAGCACCTTCCGTTTCGTTGTGGCGCCGGCACCCCGGATGTGCACCGGCGAGATCGTGATCAACTCGTCGTCGACAGCGGAGTTCATGATGGCTCGCAGCAGGCCGTACGCTTTGGTCCTCGAGCGCACGCCGGCTTCGGCCAGGCCGGCATACCACTGCCGCACATCGGCCCGGGTGATCTCGTCGACGTGCATCCTGCCCAGGGTCGGGGCGATGAACCTTGCAAGCACCTGCTCGTAGTCCTTGCGGGTTAGGGCGCGCAGGGGCTCGCCGGAGGAGTTGCGCCGCTCCACGATCCATCGCTTGCCGTAGGCGCCAAGGGTCTCCCGGCGGGCGATGCGGCGGGCCTTCTCCTTGACCTCTGTCGGCGAGACCCAGCGGGCTCCGTTGGCGAGGGTCTCGTCGAGCTTCTTCTTCTCCCCGGCCAGCCAGATCACCGCCAGGTCGCGGCTTTCGAAGGTGACCGGGGCGTTGTGGCGGACCAGGTCGGGGCCGACGAAGCTGGCCTGGTAGCGGCCCGACGGGAGCCGGCGGATGTAGCCGAAGTCGCGTCGTGGGGCGGGCTTGCGGGGCATCGGAGGGTCTCCGTTCCGTGCGATATCGCCTCAGTTTCGTGCGATATCTCATCGTATCCGCGACTACCTCAGCCCACCAGAGCCCACTGGGCTTGATAGGAGTATTCCCTAGTCAGATCGCATATACTGCCTTGTGGGCCCACTGGGAATCGAACCCAGAACCCGCGGATTAAAAGTCCGCTGCTCTGCCGATTGAGCTATAGGCCCGCCCGCCGATCGTACCGGGGGCGCTGCGGGCCGTGCACACTGGAAGCGTGGACGCCGGCACCTGGGGGATCGTGGCCGTACTGGTCATCGGGACGGCGGTCGTGCTGTACGGCTGGTTGTCCGACCGGGCCACCGCCCGGCGCGAGGCCGAGGAGCTCCACCGGCCGCCGGAGCGGGACATCCCGCGCTTCCACCCCGAGGACGCCCGCCCGCACTACCTCACCGAGCTGGAGGCGGCCACCCATCCGGAGCACGCCCCACCGACCGCTCTGGCCGCAGCGGTCCGCCACCTGCTCACCGAGCGACTGAAGGGGTCACCGAGCTTCCCGTCCGGGTGGCCCAACCGCGGCTTCATCACCGACCCGGGCACCGGCTGGTGCGTGATGGAGTCGCCGCTGGTGCTGGTGTGCTCCGACGAGGTGACGACGATGCGGGAACTGCTCCCGGCAGTGCGCCACGCCAAGGCCTCCGACCGTCCGCTCGTGGTGGTCGCCCCGCAGGTGTCCGCCGAGGTGGCCTCCACCCTGCGCGCCAACCTGATCCAGGGCACCTTCCTCGCGTTGCCGGTCGAACTCGCCGACGCCGGCCTGCGGCGCTCGGTGGGGTCCCTGACCGGCGGCGAGCCGGTGAGCGCCCAGGACCTGCGCTCCGGCTACCTCCCGCAGGCGTCGCTGGGTGAGTGCGACACCTGGGTGAGCGACGAGGACACCTCGTGGGTGCTCCTGCCGGACACGGCGGGTCTCAAGTAGCGCTCTAGGTTTCGCGCCGCATCTCTCAACCATCGCTGGAGATGACTTCAGCCCGGCTGCGGACCCCCGATTGAACGCTTCAGGCGTAGCCCAGCTCGTCAAGCTCGTGGTCGTCGATCCCGAAGAAGTGGGCCACCTCGTGCCACACGGTGATCCGCACCTCCTCGACCACCTCGGCCTCGTCGAGGCAGTACCGCAGCAGCGGCCCGCGAAAGATCAAGATCCGGTCCGGCAGCACGACTCCGTACTGTGAATCGCGCTGCGACAAGGGGATTCCGTCGTAGTAGCCGAACAGTTCCGGGTCGGACGGATCGGGTTCGTCCTCGATCAGGACGACGCAGTTCTCGACCACCGCGCGGAACCTGGCCGGGATCTGCTCGAGCGCCTCAGCCACCAACGCCTCGAACCGCTCCGGGTCCATCGCCACCGCCATGCCCCCACGATAGGCCGCACAGCACCTGCCAAATCACAGGCGTGTGGTTCGAGCCGTGGGTCGCAGAACCTTCAACCAGGCCGATGACCCCGCCTGCCCGGCCTGCCTAGAGTCTCGACCACTGAGGCATCAGGGACAGGTGTGACGCGTGGGTCGCATGTGGCTCGGCGTCACGGGGAAGACCGGTCCCTGATTCCTCACCCCAAACCCCTTACTGACTTCCCCGGAGGAAGGGACCCGATGAGCAAGGCACGCATCGCGATCGTCTGGATCGTGACGACGGCGCTGCTGGGCGTCTCCGGCATCACCACGGCCGTCGTGGCCGGCGCCGCCCCTGCCTACTTCGCCACCATCGCCGAGGTCAACGTCCGAAAGGGCCCCAGCACCTCCACCGAGGTCCTCACCACCCTGCAGAAGGGCGCCGTCGTCATCGGCGCCGGCAGCACCTCGGGCGACTGGCGACCGATCTCCTTCGACGGCGGAACCGCCTGGCTGTTCGCCGACTACGTCAGCTCGACCTCCTCCCCCAAGGTTCCGGCCACCGTCGCGCGCGCCGGGCAGCGAACCACCACCGCCAACGTCAACCTGCGCACCGAGCCCACCCTGACCTCCGAGATCCTGAAGGTGGTCAAGAAGGGCGGGAAGGTCGCAGCCACCGGACGAGCCTCGGGCGACTTCACCGAGGTCACCGTCGACGGCGTCGCACGCTGGCTGTTCACCCAGTACGTCTCGGCACCGGCCAGCTCCGGCGGCGACACCGGCGGAGACCCCGGCGAGGATCCCGGCGACGGCGGCGGAACCCCTGACCCGGGCTCGCTGGCCAGCGTCGTCACCACCAGCCTGCTGTCGATGCGCGAGGGCGCCAGCGAGTCGAGCGCCCTGATCACCAACCTCGCGGCCAACACCACAGTCGGCCTGACCGGCCTCCACTCCGGCAGCTACACCCAGGTGACCGCCGCCGGGAAGATCGGCTGGGTGCTGACCGGCTACCTGAAGGCGGCCCCGACCGGCCCGACCGTCACCCTCCCGACCGCGCTGGCGCTGCGCTACATCAACGCCACCGACGTCAACGTCCGCCAGCGCTCCGACGTGGAGTCGACCAAGCTCGCGACCCTGGCTCACGGCACCGTGCTGCAGACGACCGGCCCGGCCCAGAACAAGTACACCCAGGTGATCTTCAACGGTGGCCTGGCGTGGGTGGCCTCGGAGTACCTCAGCTCGACCAAGCCGGCGCCCACGCTGGGCTCGTCCAGCCTGGACAAGCTGAACGCAGCCGGAAAGGCTGCCGTCCTCGTCGTCCGCGACAAGTTCCCCCAGATCAAGACGATCCACGGCTGGCGGGCGTCCAGCGCGTACTCGTCCGACCACCCCAACGGACGCGCGATCGACATCATGATCCCGTCCTACAAGTCGAACAAGGCGCTCGGCGACAAGATCGCCCAGTACTTCATCGACAACCACAAGTCGCTGAAGGTGAAGTACGTGATCTGGCGGCAACGCAACTACACGATCACCCGCGGCAAGTGGGTCCACATGTCCGATCGCGGCGGCGACACGGCCAACCACTACGACCACGTCCACGTGTCCTTCACGGGCTGACGCCCCACTCCGTCAGACCGCTTCCGACAGAAGCCCGACCATCCCCCCGGTCGGGCTTCTGTGCTGCCCGCGACGGTTTGGGGTGCCTTCGCGCAGGGCCGTATAGTTCAGCGGGTCAGGTCCCCATCGTCTAGCGGCCTAGGACACCGCCCTTTCAAGGCGGCAGCGCGGGTTCGAATCCCGTTGGGGATACCACACCAGCCCGGACAGCACGATGCCCCGCACCCAAAGGCGCGGGGCACCGAGGTGGCCGGAATCCGGATCAGGTGAAGACGCTCACTCCACCGGGCCCGACCAGCAGGCCGACAACGATGAGGACGACGCCCCACAGGACCTGCTTGCGGACTATCGCGAAGATGCCGGAGAGCACGAGGATCACAGCAAGGATCCACAGAATGGTTGCCATGTACTCCTCCTAGCTCACTGGTCGCGGAAGACGTCGTTGACGCCGTCCTTGACGTCCTCGCCGGCCTGCTTGACGTTGGCCTTGGCCTGGTCGATCTTGCCCTCAGCCTCGAGGCGCTCGTCGTCGGTCAGCTTGCCCCAGCCTTCCTTGATCTTGCCTCCGGCCTCTTCCATAGCGTGACGGGCCTTGTCATCGACACCCATGTTCAACTCCTCACTTCGGTGGAACATCTCGTCTGTGCTGTACCCGGGATCAGGACGCCGTAACCCCCGCTCCCGGGATCCGTCAGCTGGCCAGCGGCTCAGCGGGCTCCAGCAGCTCGCGGGTCCGGTCCAGCAGGCGCCGGATGATCCGGGACACCTGCATCTGCGAAACGCCCAGTCGACGGGCGATCTCGCTCTGGGTGCACTCCTCCTCGAACCGCCACTTCAGCACCTGGCGGTCCCGCGCCGACAACGTCGCCAGCGCCCTGCGGAGGTCGATGCGGTCGATAGCCTCCGACACCGAGTCCGCATCACCGGCAAGTGAGGCCCCCAGGCTCGTCAGCGAGCCCTGGTGCAGGGGCGCCTCCAGTGACAGGGGGCGGTAGCTGGTGGTGACGCCTATGCACTCGCTGACGCGCTGCTCATCGACGTCCAGGTACTCGCCCAGGTCGGCCACAGTGACCTCGCGCCCTACCTCCTGCTCGAGGTGGGCGCGCGCGCGGACCACGCGGGCCCGCTGCTCCTGGACCTGCCGGGGCGGCCGCACCACCCAGCACCGGTCGCGGAAGTACCGCTTCAGTTCCCCGGTGATGGTCGGAACGGCGAACGAGGCGAACGAACGACCGGCGGCGGGCTGGTAGCGCCCGATTGCGAGGAAGAGCGCGGTGCGGGCGACCTGGACCAGGTCGTCACGCTCCGCGCCTCGGCCGATGTAGCGTCCGGCAAGGGCATCGCACAGCGGAAGGTTGAGCTCGACGAGTTCGTCGATGATCTCCTGCCGGCGTTCATGGTGGGTGGCCAACTGCAGATCGGAGAAGAGTTGGCTGGTGCGCTGCTCGCGCTCGGTGACAGTGGTTGCCGAAGCATGTCCACGTGCCATGGCGATCTCCTTTCGGAGCGTCTGTCCGAGTCGGCACGTGGTTGAACCGCTCTGACGCTCGTCACTTTGCCACGGCGCTCGGAGGGTCGCAAGCCCCCCTCCCAGCCCGCCCAGCTACGCACCCTTACCTAGGCTGGTCGCTACCTGAGTCCCTGAACTAGCGTTTGACAAGGGTGAACAGTCGACATGCGCGGATCAGCCGACCCGGCGCTAGTCTCAAACCCAGCCGCAGACCGAGGAGTGAGCATGAGCAACGGGCAACCGGAGCCCTCCGATGACGAGCGTGACGAGTCGCCAGCGCAACGGCTGGACCGCAACTGGTCCGAGCTGCTCCAGGAACTTCGGGTCACCCAGACCGGCATCCAGATCCTGTCCGGCTTCCTGCTGACCCTGCCGTTCCAGGCCCGGTTCGCCGACCTCAGTCCGGCGCTGCTGGCGGTGTTCCTCACCGCGGTCGTCCTGGGCACCCTGACTACCGGGCTGATAGTCGCGCCGGTCACCGCGCACCGCCTGCTGTTCCGTCGCCACGCCAAGGACGTGCTGGTCATGGCCTCCGACCGGATGGCGAAGGCAGGCCTCGTGCTGCTGGCCCTCACCGTCGTGATGGTGGTCACCCTCGTGTTCGGTTTCGTGCTCGACCTCACCGTGGGCCTGGTGGCCGGCGGGGTCGCGCTGCTGACCTTCGCCGTGCTGTGGTGGGTGGTGCCGCTGCGGCTCGGCGGGCACGCCGGACGCAGCGACCCCTACACCTGACCGCCGCGGGCCTCAGAGCGCGTCGGGATCGAGCCCGGTGTCGATCACCCGCTCCGCCACGTCCCGCAGCTTCAGGTTGCGCTGCTGGCTGGCGCGGCGCAGCCGCTCGAACGCCTCGCCCGGCAGCACACGATGCCGCTCCACGAGGATCCCGGTGGCCTGGCCGATCAGCCGGTGGCTCTCCACCGCGTGCTGGAGGTTGGCCTCCCGGTCAGCGGCCCGCTGGGTGGTGGTGACCTGGTGCAGCGCCGCGGCGAAGGCCGCCGCGAGCAGGTCGGCGGCGATCATCTCCTCCACGCTGATCCGCCTGGGCCGGGGGAACTGGACCCACGCCCGGCAGTCGATCCCGCGGGTGGGCGGCACGAGGATGATGCCGGGACGCAGGCTCACCGCGTCCGGGTTCGGTTCGGCGTCCAGGCCGGCCAGCACCGCCGGCGACAGTCCACTCGGGTCGACGGCGTCATCGGCGCTGAACCACATCCGGTCCTCACCCTCGCCGATCCGGATCGTGCAGTCGCCGTCGAACAGCAAACCGAAGCCGTGCTCGGCCGTGCCGATCAGCGCGGCGAGGTCGTCCACTGTCGCAAAGCTCTGGCTGACCCGCGCCGCAGCCGCCCGGCGCTCCCTGGCCTCACGAACCCGCGTGACGTCGCGCAGGATGCGCAGGTGGGTGGTCCCGATCGCCTCGTGCTCGATGGTCGCCCCGGCGGAGTGCACCCACACCGGGCGGCGGTCCTGGCGGTAGAACCGGTACTCGAACTCGGGCACCGCCCCCGTCATGATGCTCTCGTAGGCGGCCTGGATGGCCGCCAGCGCTTCCGGGTCCTCCTGCGCGGTGGGCCACCACGGGTAGGGCGGACGGAACGGCCCGTCCTCCATCCGGTAGCCCAGCAGGTCGGTGAACGCCTGGTTGAGTTCGAGAACGAGGCCCTCGGAGTCGAAGATGAGCAGGCCGTCGCTGATCGAACGCATCACGGCCTGGCGCCACGCGGCGTCGATGGACAGCGCCTTCGCCGACTCCTCGCTCGCCATCACGCGGGCCGTGAGCTCTGCAGTGGTTGCGACGTCGCTGCCGGGCGACCCGAGCACTCGCTCCGGATCGTACAACTGGCCCAGCACCGCATCGGCCTCCGACTCCAGACTCATCGTTCACCCCCAGCTCGTCGATGCCCGAAGGGCCGCTGGTCGGCTGTGCATCGCGCCGCTCTCGCGGGCGACTTGCGCTCACCCTAGCAACGCCTGACCGCTCCCGGTACACGCGCGCGTAGAAACGCACGGGCTGTCCCTCCTGCCTCGTCAACCGTGCATCATGCTGGGCTGACAACCGCGAACAGCGATCCTGAGTTGAGCCGGGACGGCGCAACCCGACCCGGGCGACTCACGCTGCACGTCCTGAGCGCGCTGTTTCGCGGCACGCGCGTCGGGTACGGGGATGAGCACCCGGAAACAGCGGGGCACACTGTCGAAAGGTTTGACATGACTGTAGGAACTGGAATCGGGCTGCTGGTGATCGGAGCTGTCCTGAGCTTCGCGGTGCGCGATGCGATCTCGGGGGTCGACCTGGTCATGATCGGCTACATCTGCATGGGCGCCGGCGCGCTGGCCGTCATCCTCGGCCTGATCACCAACTCCCAGGCCACCAACACCCAGCACAAGCAGGTCGTCGAGCACCGCGACAACGGCACCACCACCGTCTGATCGCCGCGCGACCCACCCCAGGAAGGAACCACCATGAACACAGTGACCTGCCCGGTCTGCGGCATGACATTCGAGCAGCAGGACGCCGGCGCCAGCACGGTGCACGACTCACAGACGTACTACTTCTGCTCCGAGGGCTGCCGGGACGCGTTCAGCGCCGATCCCGGGCGCTACATCGGCAACACCGGCAGCTGACCAGCCGGTCCCAGACCGCGCGATGGCCGGGCGTCAACGCCCGCCCATCGCCCTGTCTGCGAG
>JAEZGC010000130.1 GCA_023437345.1 Actinomycetes bacterium | reverse complement strand
ACCTACGACGACGTCTTCATGGCGCCGCGTCGCTCGTCTGTCACCTCCCGGCTCGACGTCGACCTGACCTCCACCGACGGGCTCGGGCTGCCGCTGCCGATCGTGGTGGCGAACATGACTGCCATCTCGGGTCGCCGGATGGCCGAGACCGTGGCCCGGCGGGGCGCGCTGGCGATCATCCCCCAGGACCTCCCGCCGCAGATCGTGGCGACCACCATCGCCCGGGTGAAGGCGGCTCACCGGGTCTTCGACACCCCGGTGACGGTCACCCCCGGCTCCACGATCGGCGAGGCGCTCAGCCTGTTGCCGAAGCGGGCCCACGGCGTCGTCGTCGCGATCGAGGACGGGGTGCCGGTCGGCACCATGACCGCCGCCGATGCCGAAGGGCTCGACCGGTTCGCCCAGGTGCACGAGGCGATGAGCACCGAGCTGACGCTGGTCAGCCCGGACACCGCACCTACCGACGTCTTCGACCTGCTCACCGGGCGACGCCAGAAGCTCGCGATTGCGGTGGACGAAGCCGGCCGGCTGGTCGGGGTGATGACGGTGAAGGGGGCGCTGCGCACCGCCCTCTACACCCCGGCGGTGGACGCTGACGGCAGGCTGCGGATCGGCGTCGCGGTGGGCATCTCCGGCGACGTCGAGGCACGCGCCGAAACCCTGTTGGCCGCGGGTGCCGACGTCCTGGTGATGGACACCGCGCACGGCCATCAGGAACGGATGATCTCGGCAGTCGAGCGGTGCCGCAGCATTGTCAACGCGGCCGGGTCGAAGGTGCCGATAGTCGCGGGCAACGTGGTGACCGCAGACGGGGTGAGCGACCTCATCGAGGCCGGCGCCGACGTCATCAAGGTGGGCGTCGGCCCGGGCGCGATGTGCACCACCCGGATGCAGACCGGGGTGGGCAGGCCGCAGTTCTCGGCTGTGCTGGACTGCGCCGCCGAGGCCGTCCAGGCGGGCAAGGCGGTCTGGGCCGACGGCGGCGTCCGGCACCCCCGCGATGTGGCGCTCGCACTGGCCGCCGGGGCCGGGGCCGTGATGATCGGCTCGTGGTTCGCCGGCACCCACGAGTCCACCGGCGACCTGCTCACCGGCGCCGACGGGCGAACCTACAAGGAGAGCTTCGGGATGGCCTCGGCCCGCGCGGTCAAGGCCCGCACCCGCAGCCAGTCGGCGTTTGACAGGGCCAGGGCCGCGCTGTTCGAGGAGGGCATCTCCTCGTCGCGGATGTATCTCGATCCGGACCGTCCCGGCGTGGAGGACCTGCTGGACTTCATCACCTCCGGGGTGCGCAGCTCGTTCACCTACGCCGGTGCTCGCAGTCTCGGCGAGTTCGCCAACCTCGCCGTGGTCGGCGTCCAGTCCCGCTCCGGCTACGACGAGGGCCGCCCACTCCCCTCGAGTTGGTGACCTGCGGCGTACCCAGACCGACACGCGGCCGCCCCTCCGCCTCCAGCCGACGACCCGGCCCGCCTGTCAGCCGATGGGTGCCCGCCGCACGTCCACGCCGCTGCCCGCGGGCAGGCGGACCGCCCCCTGTACGGATGATGCGCACGGTGTCCTAGGCAGGCGCACCACGCCCGGTGCGGATGGTGCGCACGGTCTTCCAGGTAGGCGGACCACGCCCGGTGCGGATGATGCGCACGGTCTCCTAGGCGGGAGCACCACGCCCGGTGCGGATGACACGCACGGTCTTCCAAGTATGCGCACCACGCCCCGTGCGGATGACGCGCACGGTCTTCCAGGCCGGCGGACCTCGGCCCTGGATCAGCCAGACGACCGCCCCAGTCGCGGATGGCTCATGGCCGGTACCGGTGGTTGCGTTCCCAGCCGCGCCCTCGATCAACCTCTGCGCGGCCGCCGGGCGCCCGTCGGAACCGCCACCGCTGCCGGTGGGCATCGTGGTGGTGGGAGCAGCACAGCAGGTAACCCTCGGCCAGGTCCGTCCGACCGCCTGCCGCGAAGGGCGCCCCGCCGTGGTGGGCTTCACACCAAGCCGGCGGTCGGTCGCAGCCCGGCGCCACACACCCGCCGTCGAGCACCGCGAGAGCATCGCGCTGCGCGCTACTGAAGAGACGCCGACTCCGACCGAGATCCACCGGGACCCCGTCGCCGCTTAACACGGCCGGCAGGATCCCGTGGCCGCAGGCCAGCCGGCGGACTTGCGTGGCGGACACCCGCTCGCCGGTCGCCAGCGTCGCCGCCGCCACTGCTGAGCGGAGCTTCGCCTCGTCGATCGTCACCACGAGCCGGGCTGGCGTGCCGCCCGTCGTGGGAAAGCCGTCCACCGGCAAGTGCTCGATGAGCGCGAGGAGCGCCTCACCCGCCTTGCGGTCGTAGGGCTTGTCGCCCTCCGCCTCGCTCCGCAGCCGCTCGAGCCGACCGGACTGCGCATCCTCCAGGTGCTGCCGGCGCGGCGCGGCGAGTGCGTCGATCACGGTCTTCAGCATCCGCGCCTGGAGCTCGGGCAGGACGAACCTGCCCTGCCAGGTGCCGTCGCCGTTGGCCCACATGGTCAGGGACACCCGCGACCGCGCCACCGCCTCGCGCGCCTCCAGCAACGTGTTCTCGTGCGAGTCCACAACGTCGGGCGGGTCGTACAGCTCCATGATGCGCCGAGCCCGCGTGGCCAGATCGCGTGGGGAGAGCCGGGCGGCATCACTGATCAGCTGCTGCTCGGCCATCCTTCGCTGGTCGTCGGTGGTCCGCTCGGGGAGCTGGCGAAGCGCCGCACCGATCACGACTGCGTGGGGCTGGCTGATCATGCCGTCTGCCGCCGCCCGCTCGGCAGCCTTCGCCCCAGCCAGCACCCGGGCTTCCTTGAGCTCGCGATGGGCCGCGGCCGTGTCTCCTCCGAAGTCGCCGGCCAGCAGCTGCCGCGTGTCCCGGACGGGCACCAGCCGCTCCACCGCGCGCACCGCTGCACCGACATGGATCTGGAGGATCGACACCAGCTCCCGCGTCCTCGCGGCCGCCGCGCGGGCCTCCGCCGCCGAGAGCCCGGCGTAGGCCGGCAAGGGAATCTCGGCGAGCCAAGCGCGGAGTTGCTCGAGCCGAGCCAGCAGCTTGTCGTGCTCGACGGGTTGGGCGACCACCGGCCCTCCTCCCGGAATGTTATTCGAACTTATGCTTCATAATATCGCCCTGTGACGACAGTCGACGCCGTCCTCCCTTGCCAAACCCACTATCGCGGGTGCCAGAAGTACCCTGTGGATAATCTCCAGCCACTACCAGAACTGTCAGCCGTGAGTGCTGTCAGGCCCCCAGGGGCAACCGGACGGGCCAACACGACCTCCGCCCGGCTCGGCCGTGGCGTGCTCGCGGTCGTGCCGATCACCAGCAACACCACCCGGTCTTCCCATTCCAGATCCTTCTGACCGCTGAGCACACCGGCATCCGAATGAACTCCAAAGCCCAGACCGAGCAGATCCGTTCGAGGTCCATCGAACGGATCGGCCCGGTGATCGGCCCCCTCCCCACGCACCTGATCAGCGCGCCCGTCGGCGCACTCCGGCCCCACCTCCCAACCCCAACACGCTCAATCAGCGCGGATCAGGACTCTTGGCCGGCCAACATCGGGCGAGCGCGCGACAGTCCGGAGCCGGATCGTGGCCGTGGGGGCCCTACTTGTGCACCCACTCCGGCAACTGGACGATCAACGGCCAGGCTTCGTCGTAGGACAGGCCGATCCAGTGGTCGCCGTCGCGGGTGGCGATTACCCAGTCGCTGCCATACGTCTGCGCGGGAGAGCCTTCAACCAGTTCCACGCCATCAGACAGCGTCTTGACCGGCTTCACGAGAAAAGCGTCGTGCTGCCCAGTCTCGCGCCAGACCTCCACCAGAGCCATCCCCGGTGGCGGCGGCACAAACAGTGGGCTCCCGTCGACGTCCCGGCCCGTCTTTGGTCCCAGCGGCCAAGTCGAACATCGCCCAGTCCTTGCTGTAGCTGCCGAGTCGGGTCGTGGGATCGGAGGGCCACAGCTCGCGATCGGTGAGGCAGGCCCCGAACCGCCTCAGTGTCTCGGTGATCATCTGGTTCCCTGGCGTGGTCCAGAAGCCTGGATCGAACGGGACCTCGATGAACCAGTCCGTGCCGTAGTCGCCGGGCAGCGGCAGCTTCGGAGCGGAGGACAACACGGTGTGCTGGTTGTCCCCGGCCGCCCGAGCCGCCCGCCAACTTGTGCCGTAGCCGACGTACCCGGACGAGTCGGTCGTACAGGTCGGCGTCGGGTCCGTCGCCGGTCCGGCAGCGCAGCCGGCGAAGAGAGCGAGCGACAGGCCGGCCACTGACACGGCGCCGGCGAATCGTGCTCGGATGGTTGCGGCGGGCCGCTCGCGACCTCGAGTCATCTTCGTACCTCCGACCTGTGCCACCGTGACGGAAGCTGGATGACTCGCGAAATCGCTCCGAACCCGCCTCACCCAAGACCTCGACCTGGGTCGGCCCCGTCGCCGTTGCCCTCACCACACGCTAGCCCGACGACCGCATCGCCACAGAAGAACACCGCCGCGGCCGATCGGGGTGCGGCAGCTCAGTGTGGTGTGGTCTTCAGAGCGTGGGCGTCCAGGGCGTCGGAGAGCCGTCGCTTGTGGTGTGCCACCTGACGGCGTTCCCGACCGGTCGGGCAGCGTTGGTCAGCCACCAGGTCGCGTCCGGGCCCCAACCCGCGATCACGCTGGCCGCTTCGCCGACATCAACGCCAGTCGTGGCCGCCTCGAGGTAGCCGGCGATAGTGAGATGGATACCGTCGTAGTGCTCGGCGACGCGGCTCCAGTCGGGGATCACCCACCTTCCGGACAGACCTGTGGTGCGGTACCAGTCGTGCCGCTTGGACGCGGTCACTTCCAGCGGGAACTGGGCGCACAGGGCAGCCCACGCCTGCGCCCCATCGATCTCCAAGACCTTGGCAGCCGAATCCACCTCGAGGCGCTGGACGGTCGCAGTCTCCCAGCCGAACCCGTCCTCGACGAGCCACAGCCCATACGGGCCCGCGTCACCGAACGAACCCGTCGAGGTCGCCAACCCCAGCGGCGGACGCGACCACCAATGGTCAGTCCAGTTCGCCCGCGGGTCCGCGGGACGGTCCCGCCGCGCTGCCTGCTCGCGCTGCACCACCTGCGCGCTCCACTCGGCCAGGTCCGGCCGGAGCGCCGGGTCGTCGCCGTCCCACAGCACCTGCCACTGGTCAGCCGGGTCATACCGAGCCGCCCACCCCTGCACCTCAGGCGAGCCCACCAGATGATCCGCCACCCGCATCAGCGCGTCGCGCACCTCAGGGATCGCGCAGAGCAGGTCATCGCCATCCGGCCCTTGCCAGTACATCGCCGAATCCACCGAGTCCGTCAGCGACGCCACCAGCAATGCCGGTGACACCCAGGCCAACGGGACGTCGCCCAACCGGGAGACCACGTCAACCACAGTCAGCTCCGGACGCGCCCGCAGTTCGCCCCAGCGAAACCGCGTCACAGCATGACCGTGGTCCTTGGCCAACCGGAACGCGGCATCCCTCACGGCCTCCCGCAAGGGCAACTCCCCACTCCCACCCAGCACGTCGGCTTCGCTAGCGACGGCGAACTCAAGCAACAACCGACGCCCGCGCGGCCCAGCCACCAACGCGTCCGCCGTCACGAACCGCCCCGAACGGCCCTCCACAGAAGCCACAACCCCACGCTAGCCCCGGCGGCTACGCCCGACCGCCTCGACCGACCACTCCACACGCGGCA
>JAEZGC010000008.1 GCA_023437345.1 Actinomycetes bacterium | reverse complement strand
GGGCTGGGGAATGGGGAGAAGTAGGGGGGTGGCCGGGGGCGTGATGGTGGCTAGCCTCATCGCCATGAACCGCCTGATCGCCTCCGCGCTGGTGTCGCTGGCCGTCGTCCTGTCCGGGTGTGCCCAGGTGATGGGGACCGCGGACTGGGATCGGATCGAAGTCAGCTACCAGGCCGGCTCGGCCGAGAACCAGACCGGCAACTACTCACTCACCGTGACACCCACCGAGGCGAGCTACGAGGCCGACGGGAAGCCGGCCAGCTACGAACTCCCGGCCGGGGTGTGGGACGTCCTGACCGGCGGGGTCCGCGCGCTCGGCGGACGCGACGGCGAAGCCTGCCCCGGCGGTGAGGTGCTGGTGATCGAGGCCTCGGCACAGGGGGCTGTGAAGCAGGAGTTCGAAGCGTCCAGCTGTGATGCCGACGGCGCGCTGTCCCAGGCGAAAGTGCTGATCGAACAGGTGCTGCAGCGCCTGCAGTAGCCCACCAACACGAACCCGGCCCGGCGCGGGCCGCCCGCCAGGCCTGCCCGGTACCACCACTCGACGGAGGTTGATGACCGACACCTGCATCATCGGGGCCGGGCCGGCCGGCCTGGCCACCGCCCGGGCGCTCAAGGCCCGCGGCCTGCCCTACACCCACCTCGAACGCCACACCGCAGTGGGCGGGCTGTGGGACATCGACAACCCGGGCACGCCGCTGTACGAGTCGGCGCACTTCATCTCCAGCAAGACGCTGTCGGGCTTCTCCGGCTACCCGATGCCCGACGACTACCCCGACTACCCCCACCACCGGGAGATCCTCGCCTACCTCAACGGCTTCGCGACCCGGTACGGGCTGACCGACGCCATTCAGTTCGGCACCGAGGTCACCGCCGTCGAGCCGGTCGGGGACCACTGGCGGGTCACCCGGGCGGACGGCACCGCCACCGAGCACGCGCAGGTGGTGGCCGCCACCGGCGTCCAGTGGCACCCCAACATCCCGCCGATCCCCGGCGACTTCAGCGGCGAGGTGCGCCACTCGGTCACCTACCGGTCCGCCGACGAGTTCCGCGGCCGACGGGTGCTGGTGGTGGGCGCCGGGAACTCGGGCTGCGACATCGCCTGCGACGCCGCCCGGACTGCCGAACGGGCCGTGCTCAGCCTGCGGCGCGGCTACTGGTTCGTCCCCAAGCACGTGTTCGGCATCCCGGTGGACGTCTTCGCCAGCAGCGGGCCGAAGCTCCCGCTGTGGCTGGAGCAGCGGGTGTTCGGAGCACTGCTGCGGGTGGTCGTCGGAGACCTCACCCGGCTCGGCCTGCCGAAGCCTGACCACAAGCTGTTCGAGACTCACCCGCTGCTCAACTCCCAGCTGATCCACCACCTGCAGCACGGTGATGTGGCAGCCCGCCCGGCGATCGCCGACACCCATGGAAGCACCGTCACCTTCACCGACGGCAGCACCGAGGAGATGGACCTGATCCTGCTGGCCACCGGCTACCGCCACCGCGTCCCCTACGCCCAGCAGCTGTTCGGCGACGAGCAGCATCCCGATCTCTACCTGACTGCCTTCTCCCGCCACCCCGGGCTGTTCGGGGTGGGCTACATCGAGACGAACTCCGGCGCGTACGCCCTGATGGACCTCGTCGCCCACCTGGTGGCCGGCCACATCGCCGACCGGACGGAGCGGCCACAGCAGTGGGCGGCCTTCCAGGAGCGGATCAGCACCGATCGGCCCGACCTGTCCGGCGGCATCAGGTTCGTGAACTCCCCGCGGCACCGCGGCTACGTCGACTCGGCAGCGCTGAAGGACTACCTGCGCAAGGTGGCCGCCGACCAGGGCTGGACGGCGCCATGAGGCGGCCGCCCTACCCGCTGGCCGACCGGATCGTTGTGATCACCGGCGGCGGTGGCGGACTCAGCCGCGCCTTCGCCGGGCTGGTCGCCGCCCGCGGCGCCCGCTGCGTCCTTGTCGACATCAGGTCCGCCGCCGCCCGGGCGGTCGCCGAATCGCTGCCCGGCGGAACGTCCCGGCACGAGGCGCGGGCCGCCGACCTCACCGTCCGCAGCGAGGTCGAGGCGCTGATGGACGACATCGCCGCCAGCCACGGCCACATCGACGTCCTGGTCAACAACATGGGGATGACGTCGGCCGCCCGGTTCGACGAGCGCAGCGTGGAGAGCATCGAGCGCGAACTGACGGTCAACCTTGTGGCGCCGCTCGTGCTCACCAGGCTGGCGATCCCGCTGTTGCGCCGCGCGCCCGACCCCCGCGTGGTGACCACGGTCTCGCTCGGCGGGATCTTTCCGCTGGGGGAGACCCCGATCTACACGTCGTCGAAGTTCGGCCTGCGCGGCGCCATGCTGTCGATAGCCCTCGACCTGCGCGCCAAGGGGATCATCGCCGGCTCGGTGATGCCCTCGGCCACCGACACCAGGATGCTGCGGCAGGAGGCGCTGGACGGCGGGAACTCGCTCCAGTTCCTCGACCCGCCACAGACCCCCGAACAGGTGGCCCGCACCATGGTGGGCCTGCTGGACCGGCCCCGGCTGGAGGCCTACCCGAGGCCGTCGGAGTCGTGGCTGGTCAGGGCGGCGCTGCTGGTGCCCAACGCACTGCCGCGCCTGATGCCGCTGTTCGCCGGACGCGGGGAGCGCGGCCTGGCCGCCTACCTCGCCGACCTGCGGGCCCGCGGGTTGGTGGTGGAGCGCGACGGCGTGCTGCGGCTGGTCGAGGACGACACCCCACCGCCCGCGGATACCGCGGCTCCGCCGCCCGGGGCCGGGTCAGGTCTGGCCGTGAGCGACCAGGCCGCCGGGCAGCACGGCGACGTCGGGGAAGCCGTGCACGGCGAGGGCGGCGGCCGCGGTCTCGGCGCGGCGGCCGGTGCGGCACACCACGATGATCGGACCGCTGGTAGGGACGCCGGCGAGGTCGCCTGACAGCACCCTGCCCAGCGGCAGGTTGACCGAGCCGGGCAGGTGCCCTGCGGCGAATTCGTCGGGCTCGCGGACGTCGAGCAGGAACCCGTCGACGCCGCCCGGTTCGGACGGGGCACCGC
>JAEZGC010000270.1 GCA_023437345.1 Actinomycetes bacterium | reverse complement strand
CGTCGTAGCGGTCGTCGCTGTGATCGTTGAGCTGCGAGCCGAGGTCGTGGCGGACCTGCCAGGCGGTGCAGGTCTGCAGCAGTTCGGGGTTGAGGGCGAGGAAGTCGTCGTAGCAGCGCTCCACCGCGCCCCTTGCCCCTGAGTCGGCAAGCTCCCGGACCGCGCGTCGGGCGACCTCCGTCCGGCCCTGATCGGTGAGCAGCCAGCCGGCGAACACCCCCGGGGTGTAGCTCACGAACCCGTCGACGGCGAGGTCGATCAGCTCAGACTCCACGTCACGCTCGGGCAGCGCCACGGCGTCGGCGATCCGCCCGGCAGGCACCGAGCCGAGGCAGCGCAGTGCATGCAGCACCACGCTGGCGGGCTCGCTGGCGTGGGGCACGGCTGGATGCTACCCGCTGGCCCCCGGCGCGGGACGGCGTCCAGCATCGTGCGACGACGACAATGTTGGGGTACCTTAACTTTCGTGGAACCACTGGGACATCAGGCCCTGGCCGAGCCGGCCCCGCCACGGCCGACGCAGGGCCGCCCGGTCCGTTCCTGGCTGTGGGGGCCCGCCTTCGTGGCGGCGATCGCCTATGTCGACCCGGGCAATGTCGCGGCCAACCTGACGGCGGGGGCCAGTTACGGCTATCTGCTGGTCTGGGTGCTGGTCGCAGCCAACGCGATGGCCGTCCTGGTGCAGTACCTGTCTGCCAAGTCAGGCCTGGTGACCGGACGGAGCCTTCCCGAACTGCTCGGCGGGCGGCTGCGCCGCGGGCCGCGGCTGCTGTACTGGGCGCAGGCCGAACTGGTGGCGGCGGCCACCGACCTGGCCGAGGTGCTGGGCGGCGCGATAGCGCTGCAGATCCTGTTCGGGGTGCCGCTGGTCCTGGGTGGCGTGATAGTCGGCGTGATCTCGATGGTGCTGCTGGCGATCCAGAGCCGGCGCGGCCAGCGGCCCTTCGAGTTCGTCGTGATGGGCCTGCTGCTGGTCATCACGGTCGGGTTCGTCGCCGGCCTGTTCGTCAGCGAGGTCTCCTGGCCGCAGGCCGCGGGCGGGCTGGTGCCACGGTTCGACGGCAGCCAGTCGGTCCTGCTCGCCGCCGGCATGCTGGGCGCGACAGTGATGCCGCACGCCATCTACGTCCACTCCGCGCTGGCTCGGGACCGGCACGGCAAGCAGACCGGCTCCGATCTGGCCCGACTGTTGCGCGCCACCCGCGGTGACGTGCTGGCGTCGATGCTGGTCGCCGGCGCGGTGAACATCGCGATGCTGTTGCTGGCGGCTGCCAGCCTTCAGGGGGTCGGCGGGACCGAGTCCATCCAGGGCGCGCACACCGCCATCTCCGGCTCGCTCGGCCCCGTCATCGGCGCGCTCTTCGGCATCGGCCTGCTCGCCTCCGGCCTGGCGTCCACCTCGGTCGGCTGCTACGCCGGTGCGACCATCATGGCCGGACTGCTGAAGGTGCAGATCCCGCTGCTGGCGCGCCGGGTGGTGACGCTCGTGCCCGCGCTGGTGATCCTGGCCACCGGTGCGGACCCGACCTGGTCGCTGGTGCTGAGCCAGGTGCTGCTCAGCATCGGCATCCCGTTCGCGCTCGCGCCGCTGGTGAGGCTGACCAGTGATCCCGCGGTGATGGGCGACCACGCGAACTCCCGTCCGCTGCGGGTGGTGGCCTGGCTGGTGGTGGCCCTGATCGTCGCGCTCAACCTCGCCCTGATCGTGCTGCAGGTCACCGGGGCTCAGTGATGGACGGGGTGGACGACCTGACGGCGGTGGCGCAGGACTACCTGAAGGTGATCTGGACCGCCACCGAGCGCGACGAACCGCCGATCACGACCACCGGCCTGGCGGCCCGGTTGGGGACCAGCGCTCCCAACGTGTCAGAGACCCTGCGCCGGCTGGCCGGGCAGGGGCTGGTCGCCTACGAGCCCTACCGGCCGGTGCAGCTCACCGCGGCGGGGGAGCGGCTGGCGCTGGCGATGGTCCGGCGGCACCGGCTGATCGAGGCCTTTCTCGTGGAGGTGCTCGGCTACCGGTGGGACGAGGTGCATGACGAGGCGGAGCGGCTCGAGCACGCGGTCAGCGACGACCTGCTCGCCAGGATCGACTCCCGGCTCGGGCACCCCAGCCATGACCCGCACGGCCACCAGATCCCCGCGCCGGACGGTGCCCTGCCCGGCGCCGGCGGGCTGACCCGGCTCAGTGAGTGCTCCCCGGGCCGCTACCGCGTTGTCGAGGTGTCGGACGCCGACCCGGCCGTGCTCGCCGAACTTGCGGGGCTCGGGGTCCGGCCGGGCGAGCTGGTGGACGCCGAGCTGCCCGCCGGCGCGGCGGTGCGCGACGCGGTCTGGGTGGTGCCCGTGCCACACGCGCCGCGCCGCTGAGGCCGCAGCGGCCAGATCACCCCAGGTGGTCGAGCCCGATGTCGAGCACCCGGACGGAGTGGGTCAGCCACCCCACCGAGATCAGGTCGACGCCCGCCTCGGCGACCGGGACCGCCGTCTGCGGGGTGATCCGGCCCGAGGCCTCGGTGATCATGCGGCCGGCGACCAGGTCGACAGCCTCGGCCAGCACCGGCGGGGCCATGTTGTCGAGCAGGACGGCGTCGGCGCCGACCTCGAGCAGCTCGGCCAACTGGGCCAGCGAGTCGACCTCTACCTCGACCTTCACCAGGTGGCCGGCGTGGGCTCGCGCCCGGGTGACCGCAGCGGTGATCCCGCCCGCGATGGCGATGTGGTTGTCCTTGATCAAAACGGCGTCGTCGAGCCCGAACCGGTGGTTCGCCCCGCCGCCGGCCACGACCGCGTACTTCTGCAGCGCCCGCAGCCCAGGGATCGTCTTGCGGGTGTCGCAGACCTTCGCCCTGGTGTGGGCTATCGCGTCGGCGATGTTGGCCGTGCCGGTGGCGACCCCCGACAGGTGGCCAAGGAAGTTCAGTGCCACCCGCTCGCCGGTGAGCAGCGCGCGGGCCGGACCTGCCACCGTGGCGATGACGGTTCCCGGCTCGACGCGCGCGCCGTCCGGTACCAGCACGTCCATGGTGACCCGGGGATCGACCAGCTGCCAGGCGAGCTCGGCGCACGCCAGCCCGGCCACCACCCCCGGCTCCCGGGCCGCCACAGCGACCCGCGCCTGCTGGTCGGCCGGCAGGATGGCGTCGGTGGTGAGGTCGCCGGCGCGGCCCAGGTCCTCCAGGAGTGCCGCCCGCACCAGGGGTTCGACGACGAGGCGGGGCAGGGCCCTCATGCCGCGCTCCCGGAGACGCCGCCGGCCGCCCTGACATCGGTGTGCCCGGCGAACGGAGCCGGCTGCGGGAAGTCGAGCCGGGTGTGGGCGCCGCGGGACTCCTCGCGCTGCAGCGCCGACCACACCAGCAGCCAGGCGACCAGGCCTGCCTCGGTGTCGCGGTACGGCGCGAGCTCGTCGAGCGCGGCGCGCAGCGAGTCGCCGGTGCGCAGCACACCGGCCGCCGCGGTGGTGATCCGGCGGATCTCGGCGAGCCCGGGGTCGGCGGCCGGACGGCGTC
>JAEZGC010000094.1 GCA_023437345.1 Actinomycetes bacterium | reverse complement strand
TGACCTTGCTGGTAACGTAACGCCCTGCGCCCAGCGCGATCCCCTGTAGCTCAATTGGCAGAGCATCTGACTGTTAATCAGAGGGTTACTGGTTCGAGTCCAGTCGGGGGAGCTTTCCATGTCCGGGCCCGTTTCTGCGGTCGGAAGCGGCCACCTTCTTGCCACATCGCCGGATCGCCCGACACCGCTGTCGCCCGGTCGCCGCAGGTGTAGAAGCTGGACGGGCAAGCCGCGCCTCAGGCCTGGTCGAGAACCTCGTGCAGCCTGGCCGCGAACTCCTCGGGCGCGCCGGACTGGCCGTACTCGCCGCCGAGGAAGCCGCTGTGGTTGCTCGGGAAGACGGTCAGCGGCAGCCCGAGCGCGTCTGCCAACGCTGCCGTGGTGCGCCAGGTGAGGGTGTCCTTCGACTCGATCCCTGCGGCGATCACCAGCCGGGTGGGCGCTGCGGTGAGCGCCGCAAGGTCCGGTCGGTACGCGGTCACGGCGCTGGACACCCCGGACAGCAGCGGATCGTCACGCGCGCCGTCGTCCTCGGTCGGCAGCCCGAAGGCAGCCGGGTCGGGCGCGGGCTGCGCAGCGAAGTCGTCGGTGAACTCGCCGTGCCAGCCGGCCAGCGCGATGAACCGGGCCATCCCCGCTCCCCAGCCGTCTGCCAGGTAGGCGTCCTGCATCGCCTGTTCGGCGGCGAAGGCCCGCTCGGCGTCAGGCAGCACCGCCAGCAGCGGCGGCTCGTGGGCCACCAGCGTCGTCACGTCCTGCGGGTGGGCGGTCACCAGGGCGAGGCCGGTGATCGCGCCACCGCTGCTGCCGAACACCTCCACCGGACCGACGCCCAGTTCGGCGATCAGGGCGTGCAGGTCTTCGGCCTGGACGACCGGGTCGTTCTCGGTCTGCCCGTCGTCACGGATGCTGCGCCCGAGCCCGCGCGGGTCGTAGGCGACGACGGTGCGGTCGGTGAAGTGGGAGATCAGGGTGCCGAAGCCCGCGGCGTCCATCGGCTGGCCGATCATCAGCAGCGGCGGACGCCCCCGGGTCGGCAGTGGGCCGTGGACGTCGTACGCGATGGCGGCGCCCGGGACCTGCAGGGTGTGGGTGGAAGAGGTCATGCCGGTCTCCTGCCTGGTGGGGTGCCTCCCATCATGACCGGGATGGGTGCTCGCGTCACCGGCCTGCCGGTAGGCAACATCGCCCCTCGTCGCGGCGAACCGGTGGTTATCGGGCAGTCGTGCCGGGGTCCGGCGACAGTTCGCGGCGAACCTGTGGCTGTGACGCGATAGAGCGGCCTGAGACCCACAGCTTCACCGCGAAACTGCCGGGCTGTTGCCCGCCGCCCCCGGATACGCCCGGTTCCGCCGCGAGGTTCAGCCGCGGGCGGCGATCTGGGCGGCCAGGTGGCCGGCGCCGTAGCCGTTGTCGATATTGACCACGGCCACCCCGGGCGCGCAGGCGTTGAGCATGGTGAGCAGTGCGGCGAGCCCGTCGAAGGCGGCGCCGTAGCCGACCGACGTCGGGACGGCGACGACGGGTGCCGCGACGAGGCCGGCCACCACGCTGGGCAGGGCGCCGTCCATCCCTGCCACCACGACGATCACCGACGCGGTGCGCAGCAGGTCGAGCCGGTTGAGGATGCGGTGCAGGCCGGCGACCCCGACATCGGCCACCAGTTCGGTGCGCCGTCCGAGCAGTCGCGCGGTGAGCTGGGCCTCCCGTGCGACGGGGAGGTCGGACGTGCCGGCCGCCGCCACCACCACCAGCCCGCCACTCGGCTCGGGCGGCTCGGCGGGCCACCACAGCAGCCGGGCCTGCTCGTCGTGGCCGGCGTCGGGGAGTTCGCCCAGGACCGCCGCAGCATGCTCGGCGCCGGCGCGGGTGAAGATCGTCCGTGCGCCACGCTCGCGGACCGCCGCCGTGATCAGCCGCAGCTGGGCCGGTGTCTTCGGCTCGCAGTACACCGCCTCGGGGTAGCCGCGCCGCTGTGCCCTGTCGAAGTCGAGGTCGGCCACCTCGCGCAGCGCGTCGGGCGGCTGCCAGGTGTCCTCAGCCACGGGTGACCAGGGGAAGCGTGAAGGCGCCGGACTGGATGCCGGCCAGGTCGAGGCTGACGAACCGGAATCCTGCCGACCGTACCGCCGCCAGCAGCTCGTCGCGCACCCCGGCCGAGACCGCCCGCGGCAGGTCTGCCACCGGCAGTTCGAGCCGGGCGATCTCGCCGTGGTGGCGGACTCGCGCATCGGCGAAGCCGAGCGCCCGCACTGCCGACTCGGCCCTGTCGACCTGGCGCAGCTTCTCGGGGGTGACCTCCTCGAAGTGCGGGATCCGGGAGGCGAGGCAGGGCGCGGCCGGCTTGTCAGCCGACGGCAGCCCGAGGGCGCGGGCTACCGCCCGGACGTCGGCCTTGTCCAGCCCGGCGTCGGCCAGCGGACGCAACACCCGGTGGTTGGTCGCGGCCTGCGATCCGGGGCGGTCCGGCCGGCGGGCGTCGTCGGCGTTCTCCCCGTACGCGATCGCGGTCAGCTGGTACCGGCTGGCGACGTCGTCGGAGATCCTGGTGAACAGCTCGTCCTTGCAGTGGAAGCAGCGGTCCGGCCCGTTCGCGCGGTAGAGCGGGTTGTCGCCCTCATGGGTCTCCAGCTCGACCAGCGGGACGCCGATCGCCGCCGACACCTGGTGGGCGGCGGTCCGCTCGTCGGCGGCGAGGCTGGGCGAGACCCCGAGGATCGCCAGCGTCCGGGCCGGACCGAGCGCCCGGGCGGCAAGCGCGAGCAGCACGGAGGAGTCCACCCCGCCGGAGAAGGCGACGCCGAGCCGGTCGGGGTCGCCCAGTGCGCGGTTCACCCGCTCGGCCAGGGCTGCCGGGTGCCCGGTGAGTTCCCCGGTCAGCGTCGTCATGGCCGGGTCCTTCCCCGACCGTCCACGGGGGGCGTCGCCGGCACCACTCAGGCCTCGACCTCGGTGCGGTCGGTGGTCCACTGGGTGTGGAAGGCACCGGGCCGGTCCACCCGGCCGTAGGTGTGGGCGCCGAACAGGTCGCGCTGGCCCTGGATCACTGCCGCGGTGCTGCGCTCGGCGCGCAGCCCGTCGTAGTAGCTCAGCGACGAGGCGAAGGCCGGGGTCGGGACGCCCGCCAGTGCCGCGGCCGAGACCACGCGCCGCCAGGCGGCCAGCCCGGAGCCGACCGCCTCGGTGAAGTACGGGTCGGCGATCAGCAGCGGCAGCTCGGGGTTGCGCTCGTAGGCCTCGGTGATCCGGTTCAGGAAGCGGGCCCGGATGATGCAGCCGCCGCGCCAGATCCTGGCCATCGCGCCTCGGTCGATCCCCCAGCCGTACAGCTCGCTGGCTGCCGCGATCTGGTCGAACCCCTGGGAGTAGGCGACGACCTTCGAGGAGTACAGGGCGGAGCGGACGTCGTCGATGAACGCGGCCCGGTCCTTGATCGCCCACGGCTCGGTGTTGGCCGGCAGCACCTCACGGGCGGCTGCCCGCTGCGGCAGCGAGCTGGACAGCGCGCGGGCGAAGGTGGCCTCGGCGATACCGGTCACGGGGACCCCGAGCTCGAGGGCGTTCTGGACGGTCCAGCGGCCGGTGCCCTTCTGGCCGGCCTGGTCGACTATGACGTCGACGAACGGCTTGCCGGTGGCGGCGTCGACGTGGTGCAGCACCTCGGCGGTGATCTCGATCAGGAACGACTCGAGGTCGCCGGTGTTCCACTCGGCGAAGATGTCGCCGATCTCCGACGGGCTGGCGCCCAGGCCCTGGCGCAGCAGGTCGTAGGCCTCACCGATCAGCTGCATGTCGGCGTACTCGATGCCGTTGTGCACCATCTTGACGAAGTGCCCGGCGCCGTCCGGGCCGACGTGGGTGCAGCACGGCACGCCGTCGACCTTGGCCGAGATGGTCTCCAGCATCGGGCCCAGCGACTCATAGGACTCGGCCGAGCCGCCGGGCATGATGGACGGCCCGAGCAGCGCACCCTCCTCGCCGCCGGAGATGCCGGCCCCGACGAAGTGGAAGCCCTGCTCGCGCAGCGCCGCCTCCCGGCGGATCGTGTCGGGGAAGTGGGAGTTGCCGCCGTCCACGATGATGTCGCCCGGTTCCAGGTGCGGCAGCAGGGAGTCGATGGTGGCGTCGGTGGCGTCGCCGGCCTTGACCATCAGGATCATCCGGCGGGGCCGCTTCAGGGAGGCGACGAAGCTCGCGACGTCCTCGGCGGGGACGAACGCGCCGTCCGCGCCGTGCGCGGCGATCAGCTCGCGGGTGCGGCCGGGGGTGCGGTTGAACACCGCGACCGTGTAGTCATGGCTGGCGAAGTTGCGCGCCAGGTTGCTGCCCATCACTGCCATCCCGACCACGCCGACATCGGCGGTCGCTTCGGCGGCGGAGGGAATGGGGGAACTTGTCATCGGTGCTCCTGGACGCGGGCGGGATCTGTGGGTGTCCGGCGGCGGTGCCGCCCTCGGGCTCCAATCAACCAGCCGACCCGGCCGGCCCACAATCGGTTGCCGCTGGTTGCCGCACGTTACCACCGGACGCTGCCTGGCCGGCTCCGGGACTGCGGCAGGCTGACCGCGCGGGTGGATCGCGCCCCTGACCGGCTGGCCGCCGCGATGGTCGGTTGGTCGTCCGGTGCGCCCGCGCCCCGAGGCGGCGCGGCAACGCGCGGCAACCGCTCGTCCCCGGCGGCGGCGGTGGGCGAAGCTTGACCAAGCCCCCCGACCACGCAGGAGCAGCAATGACGCAGACCGACAGTCCCTGGCTCGACCCGAGCGCCGGCCCCCGCGAGCGGGCCACCCGGCTCGTCGCCGCGATGTCGCTTGAGCAGAAGATCGCCCAGCTGCACGGCGCCATGGAGACCATCGACATCTACAGCCTGAGCAACTCCGCGAGCACAGCCGAGGAGATGGAGCAGCTCGCGGCCCAGATCAGGATCGAGCGGCATGTCGCCGCGGTCGAGGAGCTCGGCATCCCCCGCTTCCGGATCACCAACGGCCCCGTCGGGGTGGGCATGGGCGACGGCACCCCCTCGCCGCCGGCCACCGCCCTGCCGATGACCATCGCGCTCGCCGCCGGCTTCGACCCCGACCTGGCCACGGAGTACGGCGACGTGATCGGCGACGAGACGGCGGCCCTCGGCCAGCACGTGCTGGAGGGTCCCGGCGTCTGCCTGCACCGCACCCCGATCGCCGGCCGCAACTTCGAGTACTTCTCCGAGGACCCCTACCTGTCGGGGGTGATGGGCGTCGCCGTCACCCGGGCGATCCAGGCCCACGACGTGATAGCGATGGCCAAGCACTACGCGGTCAACGACCAGGAGACCGAGCGGTTCCGCGCCAATGTCGAGGTGGACGAGGGCGTGCTGCGCGAGCTGTACCTGCTGCCCTTCGAGATGCTGGTGAAGGACGCCGGGATCGCCGCGGTGATGAGCGCGTACAACCGGGTGCGCGGTGTCTACGCGACCGAGAACAGGTACCTGCTGCACGATGTGCTGCGGCGCGACTGGGGCTTCGAGGGCTATGTCCAAAGCGACTTCTGGTCATGCCGGTCGGCCGCCGCCTCGCTGACCGCCGGGATGGACCACGAGATGCCGGACGCCAAGTGGCTCAACGAGGCCAACGTCAAGGCGGCGTTGCAGGACACCAGCCTCGAGATCGAGACCGTCGACCGGGCGCTGGTTCGCCGCTACACCCAGATGTTCAGGTTCGGCCAGTTCGAGCGCCCCTACGCCCCTACCGAGATCGACGCCGCAGGAAACGGCGCCCGGTCCCGCCGGATCGGCGAGCAGACCGCCGTGCTGCTGAAGAACGAGGACGGGCTGCTGCCGCTCGACGCCGCCACCGCGGGCCGCGTCCTGATCGTCGGCCAGAAGGACTTCGTCGACGACGCCTGCCAGGGCGGCGGCGGGTCGTCCAAGGTGACTCCGCTGTACACGGTGACCCCGCTGGACGGGATGCGGGACGTGCTGGCCGGCCTCGGCTCGGCGGCGACTGTCGAGAAGGTCACGGTGGCCCGCGACCTGTCGAACCTCGACGAGGCGGTGGCCGCCGCACGTCAGGCCGACACGCTGGTGGTGATGGCCGGCGTGGTGGCCACCGAGGGCGCCGACCGCCCCTCGATAGCGATGGCCGACCAGCAGGACGACATGGTGTCGGCGCTGCTCGGCCTGGTCGAGCGGACGGTGGTCGTGCTGAAGGACTCCAGCCCGGTGCTGATGCCGTGGCTGGACCGCGCGCCGGCCGTCCTCGAGGCATGGAACCAGGGCGCCGAGGACGGCCACGTCGTGGCGGACCTGCTGTTCGGCGTGGTCAACCCGTCCGGCAAGCTCCCCACCACCTACCCGCGCGGCGAGGACGACACCCTCTACGCCGGGCGGCCCGAGCGGTACCCGGGGGTGGACGCCGGGGAGGGCTTCCCCACGATCACGTACTCCGAGGGGCGTGAGATCGGCTACCGCTGGCACCAGGGGCAGGGCATCGAGCCGCTGTTCCCGTTCGGGTTCGGCCTGTCGTACACCAGCTTCGCGCTGGGCGACATCACGGTCAGCGGCACCGACAACGACGGCACCCTGCCCGTCGGCGTGCAGGCGACGGTGACCAACACCGGCCCGGTCGCCGGCGCCGAGGTCGTGCAGGTGTATCTCGGCGTGCCCTCCCCCGGCCAGCCGCCCAAGCGGCTCGTCGGGTTCGCGAAGGTCTTCCTCGAGCCGGGTGAGGCCCGGCAGGTCGCGATCACCATCGACCCCGCCGCCACCAACCACCCGCTCTCGGTCTGGTCGGACGCCGAGCACGGCTTCGTGGTGCCGCGCGGGAGGTTCACCGTCCACGTCGGCACCTCAAGCGCCGACGACGCCCACGTGGCGGAGCTGACCGTCGCCTGACGGCACGCTCCCCCTAGGATCGCGCCCATGAGCGCCCCACACCGCCCGGCCGACCCGGGCCGGATCGCCTGGATCGACGCCCGCAACGGCGTCGCCGGCGACATGCTGCTCGGTGCACTGGTCGACGCCGGGGCGTCACTGGACGCGGTCCAGGCCGCTGTCGACGCTGTACTGCCGGACACCGTACGGCTGACCCGCCACGAGGTCAGCCGGGCCGGTCTGCGCGCCTGCAAGGTCGAGGTGGCGGTTCTGGTCCCCGACCTGCCGCACCGCGACTGGGCGGTGATCCGCTCGATGATCGAGTCCGCGCCGCTGAAGCCTTCGGTCAGGGACCGTGCGCTCGCCGTCTTCGGTGCGCTGGCGCGGGCCGAGGCCAGGGCGCACGGCATCGACGTGGAACACGTCCACTTCCACGAGGTCGGCGCCTGGGACTCGATGGCCGACATCGTGGGGGTCTGCGCGGCGGTGGACGAGCTGGGCCTGGCGGCGTTGTCGGCGGGCCCGGTCGGGGTCGGGTCCGGCAGCATCCGGACCGCCCACGGCGAGATCCCCGTGCCGGTCCCCGCAGTGCTCGAACTGGCCACCGGCTGGGCCCTGCTGGCCGGCGGTGACGGGGAGCTGGCGACGCCCACCGGGATGGCCCTGGTCACCACGCTGGCCGACCAGGCGCCCGCGCTGCCCGACTCCCGGGTGCTCGGGGTGGGCCTCGGTGCCGGTTCACGAGACGACCCGGGCCGCCCCAACATCGTCCGGGTGGTCGTCGCCGAACCGGTCGGTGCGGACGGCCCCGCGGCCGGCGCACGGGACGCGTGGCTGCTGGAGTGCAATGTCGACGACCTGGATCCGCGGCTGTGGCCGGGGGTGCTGACGGCGCTGCTGGACGCGGGGGCCGACGACGCCTGGCTGAGCCCCATCCTGATGAAGAAGGGACGCCCTGCGCACACCCTGCACGTCCTCACCGCCGCCGCGACCCTGCCGGCGCTGCGCGACGAGGTGTTCCGGCTGGTGCCGACCCTCGGCGTCCGGGAGCTGCCCGCCACCAAGCACGTCCTGGAGCGCGGCTGGGTCGGGGTGCAGGTGGACGACCAGCCGGTCCGGATCAAGCTGGGCCACCGCGACGGCCGGATCGTCACCGCCACCCCCGAGTTCGCCGACGTGGCCGGCGCTGCGCTGGCGCTGGGACTGGCCGAGCGCGACGTGCTGGCGAAGGCCGCGGCGGCGGCGATTGCTGCCGGACTCGTGTCGGGAGGCGAGGTCCCGAGTAGCCTGACAGCGTGACGGAGCAGCCACCCCCATCGGTCACCATCTACGACGTCGCGCAGGCCGCGGGCGTCGCCCCGTCCACGGTCTCGCGGGCGTTCGCCCGTCCTGGTCGGGTGAACGCCGAGACGGCAACCAGGATCCGGGCGGTCGCCGAGCAGCTGGGTTACCGCGCGAAGCCGGTCAGCCAGGCCTTCTCGCCCAGCCAGACGCCGCTGCTGGGCCTGATGATCTCCGATGTCGCCAACCCCTTCTACGCCCAGCTGATCCGTGGCGCCCAGGTCGCCGCCACCCAGGTCGGGTACGAGATCCTGCTGGCCGACTGCCGCGAATCGGGCAGCCGGGAACGGGTCGCGCTGGAGCGGCTCGTCCCGGTCGTCGGCGGGTTCATCATCACCAGCTCACGGATGGCCGACTCGGCGCTGCGCACCATCGCCAAGCAGCGGCCCGCGATCGTGCTGAACCGGGAGGTGCGCGACATCCCCAGCGTCATCACCGACAACGTCGGTGGGATGCGTGCCGCGGTCGACCACCTCAGCGACCTCGGCCACGACAGCGTCGTGTACGTCGCCGGGCCGGAAGCCGCCTGGGCCGATGGCGTCCGGTTCCGCACCCTGCGCGACTACGGGACGGCGAAGGGGCTGCACACCCACAAGGTGGGCCCGTTCCTGCCCACCTTCGAGGGTGGCCGGGCGGCCGGGCGGGTCCTGCTCGAGAAGCCGCCGACCGCGGTGATCGCCTACAACGACCTGATGGCGATCGGCGTGATGCACACCCTGATCGCTGCCGGCCTCAGCGTGCCCGGCAATGTCAGCGTGATCGGCTTCGACGACATCCTGACCGCGCGGCTCGTGCTGCCGTCGCTGACCACAGTGGCAGCGCCCACCCGGCAGATGGGGATCACGGCGGTCAACAATGTGCTCGCGCTGATCCGGGGCGCCCGGCCCAGCAGCGGGGAGGCGCTGCTGATGCCGACCCAGTTGCAGGTCCGCGGCTCGACAGGTCAGCGCAGCCGGAAGAGGGTCTCCCCCGCGTTGGGCACCACCAGGGTGTCCGGATCGGCCTCGTAGGCAGCCAGGTCGAAGTCGTCCACCGCGAGGTAGCCGAGGTTCGCGCCACGCACCTTGTCCTCGGGGATGCCGGTGACCAGCGTGACGTCCACCCGGCAGCGTTCCCCCTCCACCTCGTCGTAGGTGCCGGCCCCGCGCAGGTGGGTGCTGTGCGCCAGGACGCCCCAGTGGATGTCGGAGAACCTGTCCCACTGCTTCACGAAGTAGTCGCGGCAGTGGTAGCCGATGTCGTAGATCTCCTTGTGGACGAACGAGATCTCCTTCACGTGCGGGGCGTACAGGATCACCTCGCCGCCGTCTGCCACCACCGGTTCCAGCTTGTAGAAGCCCTTGGCAGCGGTCCAGATGTCCTCGTACTTCTCCGGGATGAGCGACACCACGCGCTTCACCGGTGCGGGCAGGTAGCGGACGTGGGTTTCGGCGGAGATCAGCGCGGCTGCCGCCCAGGCCGGCTCCGGGGCACCGAAGGACGCCGCGTGGAGGTCGTGGCTGCCCGACTTGGCGACCACGCACAGCGCCAGGCGGCGGCTCGGGATCATCGACGCCGCCTCGTCGATCAGCGCCCGGACCGGGGTGATGCCGAGGCTGCCGATGATCTGGGCGCTGGTGATCAGCGCGCCGACCCAGTGGGTCAGGTCGATGATCTGCTGGCCGGCGATGCCGGGGAAGAAGTACTTGTTGCCGCCGGAGAACCCGACCACCTCATGGGGGAACACCGGGCCGATCACCAGCACGACGTCGTGGTCGACCACAGCACGGTTCAGCGCGACCTCGGCGGGCACCTCGAGCAGCCCACCGCTGAGCTCGCCGACCCGTTCGGCGCTGATCGTGCCCAAGGTGACGAACGTCTCGGGCTTCCACCACTCGTGGTTGACCACGGTCATGCCCGGGTAGGTCGCCTCGAGGCCGGCGTCGGCATAGCCCAGGTGCTGGGCGAGCGCCTCCGGCGACATCGCCACGTGGGTGCCGAGGGCGACCACCGCGGTGAGCTTGGTGACCCGGCCCGCCAGCGCCGCGTGGACCGCGCGCAGCAGCAGGGGTAGCGGGCTGCTGCGGGTGCCGTCCGGAATCACCAGGCAGACGCGCGCGGCGTCGAGGTCGAGCGCGCCGAGCTGCTCGGCGATGAACTGGCGGATCTGCTCGCTGGTGAGGGTGTGCTGCGGCCCACCGACGACGGCCGCGCCCGCTGCCAGGGCGACCACGACATCCCGGTTGTCGGTCATGTGCCCACCCTGCCGTCCGGTTGCGCCGAGGGCAACCGCCGGGGGCAACACGCGGCAACGCATACCGCCTCGTCGGCGGCAGCCACCACGATGGGATCCATGGCCCACCTCGACCTTCACCCGGACCGGATGCTGCCCGCCGACCCAGGCCTGCGGCCGATCGCCCGCGAGATCTACCAGGAGGTCGCCGGGCTGCCGATCATCTCCCCTCACGGACATGTCCCGCCGCAGTGGCTGGCCGACGACGTGCAGTTCGCCGACCCGACCTCGATGCTGATCACCCCCGACCACTACGTCACCCGGCTGCTGCACGCCAACGGGGTGGCATTGTCCGAACTCGGCGTCGGCCAGGACGACTTCGGCCCCGACTGCGCGCGGTCGGCGTTCCGGCTGTTGTGCTCGCACTGGAAGGCCTATCGCGGCACCCCGGTGAGGTTCTGGCTGGAGTCACAGCTGGTCGACATCTTCGGGATCGACACCGCCCCGTCGGCAGAGACCGCCGACGAGCTCTACGACGCGATCGCGGCCCGGCTGGCCACCCCGCAGTTCCGGCCGCGGGCGCTGTACGAGCGCTTCGGCATCGAGGTCCTGGCCACCACCGACGACCCGTGCGACGACCTCGCCTGCCACGCCAGGCTCGCCGCCGACCCGACCTGGACCGGCGAGGTGGTGCCCACCTTCCGTCCCGACCGGTACCTCGAGGCGGCCCGCCCGGACTGGAACGGCGCCATCGACCGGCTCGGCGAGGTGAGCGGCGTCGACGTCGACAGCTACGCCGGCTGGGTGGCGGCGATGGAGAACCGGCGGGCCTACTTCAAGAGCCACGGCGCCGTCTCCACCGACCACTCCCATCGCGACGCCCGGGTGGAACCGCTGGAGGAGGCGGCGGCCGGGCAGCTGTACGCCCGCGCCCGGGCCGGGCAGCTCACCCCGGACGAGGCCGACACGCTGCGCCGCGGCTTCATGTTCGAGCAGGCAAGGATGGCCGCCGACGACGGCCTGGTTATGACCATGCACCCGGCCGTGCACCGCAACCACCACCCTGGCACGTTCGCCAGGTACGGCGCCGACGTCGGCGCGGACATCCCGCTGCAGGTCGAGTTCACCGACGCTGTCGCGCCCATGCTGGCCGCCTTCGGCACCTCGCCGTACTTCCAGGTCGTGTTCTTCACCATGGACGAGACCGTCTACTCCCGCGAACTCGCCCCGCTCGCCGGCTTCTACCCGTCGGTCTACATCGGGGTGCCGTGGTGGTTCATCGACGCCCCGGACGCGATGAACCGGTTCCGCGGGGCGGTCACCGAAGCTGCCGGGTTCGGACGCACGTCAGGCTTCATCGACGACACCAGGGCCTTCGCGTCGATCCCCGCCCGCCACGACCTCAGCCGCCGGATCGACGCCGGCTACCTGGCCAGGCTGGTCGGCGAGCACCGGCTGACCCTCGACGAAGCCATCGACACCGCCACAGAACTCGTGGTGGGCAACCCGCGGAAGGCGTTCAAGCTATGACCACCCCCGCCGCTCGGCTCTCCCGCGCCGCGGGGCACGGCCGCCCAGCCGCACCGGTGCGGATCGTCCACCTCGGAGTCGGCAACTTCTTCCGCGCCCACCAGGCCTGGTACACCGAGCACGCCACCGACGCCGCCGAGTGGGGCATCGCGGGCTTCACCGGCCGCTCCCCCGCGATGGCCGACGCGCTGGGCCCGCAGGACGGGCTGTACACGCTGATCACCCGCGGGCCGGACGGTGACTCGTTCGAGGTGATCTCCTCGCTCGTCGCAGTCCACGCCGCCGCCGAGCATGACGCCTTCCTGGCCTACCTGCGCTCCCCCGCCGGCGCGATCCTCACCCTCCCCGGCACCGAGGCCGGCTACCTGCGGGGCGCCGACGGGCGCCTCGACACCGCCCTGCCCGCCGTGGTCGACGACATCGCCGCACTGCGGGCCGACCCGTCAGGACCGGTCACCACCACGCCCGGCCGGCTGGTCGCCGGCCTGCTCGCCCGGCGTGCCGCCGGCGCCGGCCCGATCGCCGTCGTGTCCTGCGACAACCTGTCCCACAACGGCGACGCGGTCGCCACCGTGGTCGCCGACCTTGCCGACGAGGTGGACCCCTCGCTCGGGGAGTGGATCGCGGCCAACGTCTCGTTCGGCACCACCATGGTCGACCGGATCACACCTGCCACCACCGACCAGCACCGCCACGACGTGACTGCCGCCACCGGCGTCGTCGACGCCGCGCCGGTGCCCACCGAACCATTCAGCGAGTGGGTCATCCAGGGCGACTTCCCGGCCGGCCGGCCCGCCTGGGAGGCGGCCGGGGCGCAGCTCGTCGCCGACGTCGGACCGTTCGAGCGGCGCAAGTTGTACCTGCTCAACGGGGCTCACTCGCTGCTGGCCTGGGCCGGCAGCATGCTCGGCCACGAGACAGTCGCTGACGCCATCGCCGACCCCCGTTGCCGGGCCTGGGTCGAGCAATGGTGGGACGAGGCATGCGGCCACATCCCGCTGCCGGCCGCCGACCTCGCCGCCTACCGCGAAGCCCTGCTCGGCCGCTTCAGCAACCCCAACATCCGCCACGCCCTGGCCCAGATCGCCGCCGACGGATCGTTGAAGGTCGGCGTCCGGATCGTCCCGACCCTGCGTGCCGAACTCGCGCAGGGCAGGGTCGCCGAGGGTGCGGCCAGGGTCGTCGCCGCGTGGGTGCAGCACCTGCGCGGGCTCGGCGCGCCGGTGAAGGACGCCCGCGCCGCCGAGGTCCAGCAACTCGCCGTCGGGACGCTTGAGGAGACCGTCGCCGGCGTGCTCCACTTCCTCGACCCCGACCTGGCCGGTGACGAGCGGCTGCGCGCCGCCGTCGTGTCCCAGGCCACCCAACTGGCCGACCTGGCCCGCGAAGACACTGAAAGGTAGCTCCATGGAATTGCGCAAGGACGCCCGCTGGTCCCTCGTCGTCCCCACCTCGATGGGGGTGCGGATCACCCCGGAGAACCGCCAGCCGGTGCACACCGCCGACCGGTTCGTGCTCCAGGCGACCAGCGCCGAGACCAACGTGGCGGCGGTCGCGTCCTACCTGGGCGAACCGACGAAGGTGCTGACCGCGTTCGTGGCCGGGTCGCCGATCGCCGAGATCATCAAGGCGAACCTGCGGGCGCGCAACATGAGCTACGAGGGGCCTGACCTGCCGCAAGGCGACGCGTGGGGGCTGCGGCACCAGTTCAACATCGCCGACTCCGGATTCGGCGGCCGCGCCCCCCGGGTCTGGAACGACCGGGCCGGCGAGGTGGGCCGCGAACTCAGCATCGACCAGTTCGACCTCGACCGGCTGTTCGGGGCCGAAGGGGTGAAGATCCTCCACCTGTCAGGGCTGATCGCGTCCCTGTCGCCCAAGACCTCGCAGTTCTGCGTCGAGCTGGCGAAGGCCGCGAAGCAGCACGGCACGCTGGTCAGCATGGACATGAACTACCGTGCGTCCTTCTGGAAGGGTCGCGAGGAGGAGTTGTCCAGGGCGTTCCACGAGATCGCCGGGCTGTGCGACATCCTCTACGGCAACGAGGAGGACTTCCAGCTCTGCCTCGGCATCGCGGGGCCCGAGGCCGGCGGCGAAGGCATCGACGCCGAGATCGACGGCTTCAAGGAGATGATCGGCCGGATCAAGCACGCCTACCCCAACGCCTCCTGGATCGGGACGTCACTGCGTGAAGTGGTGTCGGCGAACCACCACAAGTGGGGCATGGTGCTGTGGCATGACGGACAGTTCGTCGTCCTGCCGCTGCGCGACATCGACGTGCTGGACCGGATCGGCGGCGGTGACGGCTCGGTGGGCGGCGTCCTGTACGGCGTCCTGAAGGGATGGGACGTGGAGCGCTGCGCCCGGTTCGGCTGGGCCACCGGCGCGCTGGCGGCCACCTCGCTCGCCGACTACGGCGCCCCCGCCGACGAGGCCCAGGTCTGGGCGATCTGGGAGGGCAACGCGCGCGTCCAGCGCTGAGCGTCGCACCCGATCGCCCCACTCGCCGCGACGGCGTCCCGCCCCCCTAGAGTGATCCCTCAAGGTGATCGAGCCCTGGCCCACGCCACACACCGGGCCGGCGACGAACCCCAGGAGCTGCGATGACGGTCGAGTGGTGGAGCATCATCCCGTTCGCCCTGCTGCTGGCGTGCATCGCGCTCCTGCCGCTCATCCCGGCCACCGAAGCCGCCTGGGAGCGGAACTCGGTCAAGCTCGGCGTCTCGGCACTGCTGGGTGTGCCGGTCGCGGTCGCCTACCTGGCCGCCGGGCAGGCCACCTCGGTGGTGCATGCGCTGGTCGAGTACGGCCAGTTCATCACGCTGCTGCTCGCCCTGTTCGTGGTGTCCGGGGGGATCTTCCTCACCGGTGACATCCGTGCGACTCCGCGCAACAACACGATCTTCCTCGCCGTCGGTGGCGCCATCGCCTCAGTGGTGGGCACCACCGGCGCGGCGATGCTGCTGATCCGTCCGCTGCTGAACACCAATCGGGAGCGCACCCACCGGGTCCACACCGTCGTGTTCACCATCTTCATCGTCGCCAACTGCGGCGGCCTGCTGACCCCGCTGGGCGATCCGCCGCTGTTCCTCGGCTTCCTTCGCGGCGTGCCCTTCGAGTGGACCCTCACGCTCTTCCCGCAGTGGCTGTTCACCAACGGACTGCTGCTGCTGACCTACTACGGCCTGGACCGGCGGGCCTGGGCGCGGGAGCCTGCAGCTGCGATCGACTGGGACGAGGCGGCGCAGACCCGCCTCGGCCTGCGCGGCAAGGTCAACATCGCCTACTTCGCGGTCATCGTGGTGGCCGTGGCAGTGGTCCCCTCCCTGGACCTGCGCGCCATCGAGATCGGCACCGCCGCGTGGTGGCAGTGGGTGCCGTGGCGGGAGGTGGTGATGCTGGCCGCCGCGGTCGCGTCCTACACGCTCGGGGACAAGGTCGCCCGCTTCCGCCTGAACAACTTCACCTGGCACCCGATCCTTGAGGTGGCGGCGCTGTTCATCGGCATCTTCCTGGCGATGATCCCGGCGCTGGACTACCTGGCCCAGGTGGCGCCGCTGCTGCCGCTGAACAACGTCACGTTCTTCTTCTTCAGCGGCATCCTGTCGTCGGTGCTCGACAATGCGCCGACCTACGCCACCTTCTTCGAGATGGCGGCCCAGCTCCCCGGCGACCCGCTGGTCGGGCTGGTGGCCGGCGTCCCGGAACCGTTCCTGGTGTCGGTGTCGCTGGGCTCGGTGTTCTGGGGTGCCGTGACCTACATCGGCAACGGCCCCAACTTCATGACGAAGTCGGTCGCCGACAGCGCCGGGGTGAAGATGCCGTCGTTCGGCGGCTACATCGGGTGGTCGATGCGCTTCCTGGTGCCGATCCTGGTCGCGATGGCAGCCATCTTCGTCGCCGAGGGCCCGGTGTGGAACGCCGCCGGGATCCTGCTGGCCGCCGTCCTGGCCGGAGGGTCGGTGGTGCAGGCGGTCCGCAACAAGCGGCTTCCGGTCCACATCCCCACCCCTCGTCCCTAACCCATCCCCAACCCATCGACCCAACCAGCTCGCCCCCCCAACCCATCCCCTCGCCCGCAAACCGGAAGCTAGCTGCCAGCCGGGGGCAATATTCCCTCGAACGGCAGCCTGGTTCCGCTCTGCGATGGTGAGCGGCGCATCCCCCAACACACGGGGACGGTTCCCCGGGACAGGGGGACGGTTCCCCGGGACAGGGGGACGGTTCCCCGGGACAGGGGGACGGTTCCCCGGAAGCACGATGGCCCGGGCGAGCACGCCCGGGCCACCACAGCGCCGACTACGTCTCCAGGGACGGCTTCACGTCCTCCTCGCGCGACCCGGCGGGTGAGCCACGGCGCAGCGCGATCTCCTGGACTATCTGCTGGAACTTGGCCTCCGACAACGGGTAGACGACCATGATGAGCTGCCCGACGGCGGTGGAGCCGATCACGAACACCAGCGCCCAGAACAGGATGGCGCGGCCGACCTCCTCGGGCGGCTGGATCCCCTGCGCGACCTCGGCGGCGTTGAAGCCCGCCCAGACCAGCGCGAAGCCACCAAGGAAGCCGCCCAGCGCCTGGCCCATCTTGCGGCAGAACGAGAACACCGCGTAGGTGGTGCCCTCGGTACGGGCGCCGATCTTCCACTCCCCGAACTCGACACAGTCAGCTTCCAGCGCCCACATCAGGGTGTTCACCCCGAAGACGCCCAGGCCGAGGACGAAGAAGGCGACCGAGCCCAGCCAGGGCTGTTGCCCCAGCGGCGCGAACCACAGGATCAGGATGCCGACGTAGAGGAAGGTGGCCACCAGGATGTAGGCGATCCGCTTGCCGATGGTGCGCACCATGAGCGGGATGAACGGCGACACGGCGAACAGCGCGACGGTCTGGGCCGTCTGGTTGATGGCGATGTAGGTGGCGTCCTGCTGGACGTACAGGGCGATGTAGGTGCCGAGCGTCTGCAGCACGGTGATTCCCATCAGCACGGCCACCGAGCTCGCGGCGAGGATCTGCAGCGGACGGTTGACCCGCAGCGCGCCGAAGCTCTCCTTCATGGTGACCGGCTTGGGATCGCGAGCCACCTGCTCTATCGTGCCGGCGACGGTGAAAAGGTACAGCCCGGCCGCGAGCAGCGAGATCAGGCCGACGGCCAGGGCGAGCGCGTTCTGGAGGCCCACCGGGTCGGTCTGGTAGGCCTTGATCAGCGGTGCGATCACCCACGACAGCAGCAGGACCATGCCGGCGGTCCCGTACATCCGGAACCCGGCCAGCTTTGCGCGCTCGCTGGGCACCTGGGTGAGGGACGGCGCCATCGACCCGTAGGAGATGTTCACGATGGTGTAGAAGACCGACCCCATCAGGAAGTAGGTCACGTACATGTAGACCGTGTAGAACAGCGGGGACTGGTCGGGGAAGATCAACTTCGCCGCGTACATCAGCCAGTTGACCAGCAGCAGCGGGAGGAACCAGTTGCGGATCAGCGGGCGGAACTTGCCGAGCTTGCCGGGGGTGGCGGCGTCGATGATCCGCCCCATCACCAGGTCGGTGAACGCGTCCACGAACCGCAGGACGAGGAACATCGTGCCGATCACGGCGCCGGAGAGCCCCACCACGTTGGTGTAGTAGAGGACGAGGAACATTCCCGACATCGTGAAGGCGATGTTGTTGGCGGCGTCGCCGGAGGCGAAGGCCAGGTAGTTCTTGATGGTCAGCGGCTTTTGGCCCTCGGGCCGCACCGGCGCAACGGTCTGGGTGGTCATGGGGGGTCCTCGGCCTCAGTTGAGCCGGGTCTGGACGGCGTCGACTATGGCGTCGCTGGCGCGGTCGATGCCAACCCGGGTGGTGTTGATGAGCATGTCGTAGCGGTCAGGGGTCATCGGGTCCCAGCCGTACAGGTTGCGCGACATCTCGCGCCGGACGTCCTCCTCCTTGGCTCGCCGGGACGCGGCCTGCGCGATAGTGATGCCGAGTTGCTGCGCCGCCCGCGTCACGCGGTCCTCGACCTCACCGGTCAGCAGGACGTGCAGCGTGTTGGGGCGGTCGGCGAGGATCAGGGCACCGTTGCGTCCGACGATCACCCCGCCCTCGTCGGCGAACCGGCGGACGTCGGCGTTGTTCTGCGCGACGAGGTCGTAGCGGTCCTGCTGGGCGGCGACTATGTCGCGGCTCTCCAGGCCGCCGTAGGCCCCGCCGAGGGTCGACATGACGCGGACGAGGATGGCGT
>JAEZGC010000092.1 GCA_023437345.1 Actinomycetes bacterium | reverse complement strand
GGCACACTCCAGCGACGCCACCGGACGAGCCTGCCGCAGAGTGCGCCGGAGAACTCCCTGGGCCTGGGCTCGCCGTCGCCAACACCTTGGGGGGCTCGCCGGGGACCGGTGTGGGCCCATCCCCCGGGGGCGCTACCTTCCGCCTTGGTCGCCGGCCCCCGTGTTATCCACAGATCCGGTCGGGCCCGGTGGCACACGGGTCTCCGGACGGCACGCTGGTGCGATGCGGACGCCCCGACCCTGTCCCCTCCCCCAGCAGCCGGCCCGCCGCGCGGATGTCCTGATCCCCGGCGTCACCCGCGCCATGCTGGAGACCCAGCTGCGAGCCGGACGGCTGCTCCGGCTTCGGCCTGGTGTCTACCTCGACGCACTCAGTTGGCCGGCGGACCCTGTGGCGCAGCACCTGGTTCGGGCCCACGCCGAGCAGGTAGCGCTGCCTGGCGCGGTGATGAGCCACACCACTGCAGCGCTCAGCTGGGGCCTGCCCTCCCCAGGCATCCGACAGTGGGACGTCGCCACGGTCCGACTCTCGGTCCCGCGAGCCGCCAGGCACCGCGCCGGCGACGGGCTGGTGTTCCATCGCCCCGCGCGGCTACCCCGCCACCACCTCGCGCGCGACGCCGACGGCTACCTGGTCACCAGCCTCGCCCGGACCTGTGTCGACCTGGCCCGCGACCTCGAGCTGCCCGGTGCACTCGTCCTGCTGGACGCGACCGCTCGCCAGCTATGCGAAACCATGATTCCCGTCCCCCGGCGCAGCGACTACGCCAACCCGAGGGTTGCCGCTGCCGCTCGCGCCTCTATCCGGGAAGCCGTTGACACCTGTCGTGCCACCCGGCTGCGCAGTGCGCTCGAGCTGGCCGACCCGGCCCGGGAGAGCCCTATCGAGTCGCTCACCGCCGCACACCTGCACCTCTGCGGCCTGCCACTGCCAGTGTTCCAGCCAGCCATTCGGACGAGTCGCGGGACGTTCTACCCCGACTGCCTGTGGCCGCAGCAACGGTTGATCGGGGAGGCGGACGGAGCCGTGAAGTACACCGACGCCCGGGCCATCGTGGCGGAGAAGGAGCGGGAGCAGATCCTGCGAGACCTCGGCTATGACATCGTGCGTTGGCTCGGCCGCGAGATCCTGCTCGAGCCGTGGGTAGTCATCGAGCGGATCGAGCGCGCGTTGACCCGACGGGCTCCTGGCGCCGTGGCCTGAGGCCAGGCGCGCCCTTACGAGATTCGTCGCTGGTCGCCGAACACGTACTTCAAGTTCGCACTGGACGATGCCACGCGCCAGCCGCCCGGCCCGCGCTGGATTGGTGACTGTAGTGGATGACTGCGCGCGCACGAGGTCCCCGAGCCATCCGCAAGTCTTCGGCCGCACAGCAGGCGTCCGAGCCACCCGCAAGCCTTCAGGCCCCGCATCACTCCCAACCCCACCCAGTCAGCCGACCCAGCCGGGTGGGCGACGCGGAGGAACCCGCGACGGCAACCGCACTCGGCGTGAGCGCGGGCAGGCTCGGCGACGACTGCCCAGTGACGGCAACCGCACTCGGCGTGAGCGCGGGCAGGCTCGGCGACGACGGCCCAGTGACGGCAACCGCACCGGGCGTGAGCGCGGGCTGGCTGGCGACGACGGCCGTAGCGCGGCCGGCACGATTTGGGGAGCACCAGGCCGGTTATGGGATCGATTGGACCGGGCTGCAAAGACCTGGGGGCACTCACGCGGGTTCTCGAGGCCCGAACCAGCCCTGTTTCCGGCACCAGTGCCCCCGCTGAGGAAGGCCAAGGGGCGAAAGCGCTGATAACCGGGACGGACACCCCCGCCCCGGTCGACGGGCGGCTGGGCCCCGGGGACCAGGCGGCACCACTGCCAGACGCGGGCACCCACTCCCCGCCCGGGCTCTCAGCAGGCTCAGCCCTGGCGGCCGAGGAGCGACAGCGCTCAGGCCGCACCACCCGGCGCCCTCGGCACGCTCAGTGCCGGTAGCGAACAGTCGTCGCCGTCGGCCCTGGGCCCGGTGTGGTGAGCCCAGTCCTGGGAAGGTCACACAAGCATCGGCCTCAGCCGGGCGGAGGCTGGGTGCGTCGACAGGAAGACTCAGCGCTGCCAAGCCGAGCCGGGAGGAATGCCCGGCCTTCCGAGGCCCGACCTTGCGAGGCCCGGTCCGCGAAGAGGCCCGGCCCGGCGACAGGCCGGCCCGGGAAGCGGCTCAGTCCCGGTGGATCCGGACGGCCTGGCGTGCGGTCTGGGCCAGCGCGGCCGAGTCGGCCTCCTCACCGGCAGCGTCCTTCAGGGGCAGCGCGAAGAGCCGCTCGATGACCCGCTGCGAGGAGTGGCCGTCGTCGTGGGCGTTGAAGCGTTCCCGCCAGGCCGCGTAACGCCCGGCGTATCGGGCGACATCCGATTCCATAGACCGGATCGCCTCGACAACCTCCGGCTGGTGGAAGGCGACCGGCCCGGGCGCCAGTTCGGCGAGGTCGAAGTACACCCCGCGGCTCTGGTCGCGGTACCGGTCGAGGTCGGGGGTGAAGAAGATCATCGGCCGGCCGGTCACCGAGAAGTCGAACATCACCGAGGAGTAGTCGGTGATCATCGCGTCGGCAGCGAGGAACACGTCGGCGGTGTGCGGGTAGCTGGTGACGTCGATGACGCCCGGGACCCGGACGTTGTCGCCGCCGCGCAGCGTGCGGGAGTGTCCGCGCAGCAGGATCACGTAGCCGTCGCCGAGCTGGCGCGCCATGTCGGGAAGGTCGAGGAAGTCGACCATCACCTCTTCGTGCTCCTCGCGCCAGGTCGGGGCGTAGAGGATCGCGGTCTGGTCCGGACGGATTCCGAAGAGCTCCCGGATCGGCTCGCGGTCGCCGGTCACCAGCACGTCGTTGCGTGGGTAGCCCTCTGTCCAGATCGGCTTCTCCCAGGCGTAGGCGGACCGGAAGATGGTGCTGGAGTGCTCGTTCTGCGCCAGCAGGATGTCCCACTTGACGCGTTCGAGCGCAAGGAAGTGCTCCTCGTCCTTGCTGAAGTTGGGCCGGTCCAGCCCGATCCGTTTGAACATGGAGCCGTGCCAGGTCTGTAGCACGACCTGGAAGGGCTGGTGCTTGAACTTCTGCCGCAACCACTCGTTGGTGATCACGTACCGGCTGGTGAACCGGGCGTCCCACCACTGCCTTGTCCCCTTCAGGACGGGGATCGACCCTTCCGGCACCGCTACCGACAGGTCGAGGACGCCCCAGTAGCGCGGCAGGTCGGGGAAGCGCCGGGCCACCTCGCGGTCGAGAGCGTAGGGGTTGCAGGTGGCCGCCCTGCCGTTGAAGCTCTCGAAGTAGACAGCCTCCCGGGGCTCGTGCCGGGCCTTGTGGTACTTCAGCTTGAGCGCGGCCTGCTGGTAGTCGCCGACCTCCTTCTCGGCCAGCGGCGGACGCAGCTGGAAGGCGAGTCGTCGTCCGGGCGCCACCCCGGTCTTCAGCGTGAACCAGTTGGACGTCAGGCGCTGGGGCGTCTGCTCGATCACGGCGCTGGTGGCGCCGACCCGGAACCAGGCCCCGTCGGCGGTCTGGCCGCGCAGCACGTAGCGGCCGGACTGGGGTGCCAGCGGCGGCCCGCCCCAAGCGCTGACCAGCATCGGGACGAAGGCGGCGAACCGTTCGCCGTCGGGTGTGAGCTCGGCGGCGATGTCCAGCCGGGGACCGGTGAGCATCAGCCGGGCTCCGGCCAGGTCCCCGAGGATCCGTCCGGCCAGCCGCAGCCCGACCCGGTCGCCGGTGTCCAGCTCGACGCTGTCGACGAGCATCATGGCGGGGGTGTCGCGGATCACCAGCGCAGCCTCAGGGCCGGCGAAGGGGTAGACACCGGCCCCCGGGTCGACCTCCCGGTCGCTCTCGTCAATGCTGGACCGCACCACGGCCACGTTGCCGGCCGGGTCGGTGACCTCGACCCGGTGGTTCAGCACCGGCAGCGACTCGCCCAGCAGTTCGGGGGAACTGCGGCCTTCGCGCTCCCCCTCCTCAGCCAGCGAGGTCGGCCCCTCGGCGACGCATTCGGCGAGGTCTCCGGTGAGCTGGTAGCGGCCTTGGCCCAGCGGGGTGATCGCCAACGCCACGCGTCCTCGCGGGGAGACCAGCGCGGCGTGCGCCACCTCGAAGTCGTCAGTGACCACAGTCGTGGTCACCGTCCGGCCGGCCACCGTCGAGTTCTGCTCGAGGGCCGAGGGACGCTCGGCGCCCACCACGAGGCCGCGCTGGGGATCCCAGCCGGGCCGCAGCAGGACGCCGTCCACGGTGCGGGCGGTCAGGTGGGCCGCCGAGGCGGTCCGGACCAGGTTGCGGAACGGGCCGGAGACGACCCGGTCGCCGGAATCCACCCGCAGCCACGCCTGCCACTCCCCCTTCCCGGCGGCTGCCAGGACGGCGGACAGGTCAAGGGTGGCGACGAACCCGAAGTTGCCGTAGTCGACCGGCATCAGTCGGGCGCGGACGTTGGCGTCACTCTCGTACCGGAGGCGGGCCGCCACCTCCACGGTCTCCCGGGTGCGGCGGTTGCGCAGGCTGACCGTCACCTGCGGACGGGTCGTGTTGCTGCCGCTGCCGCGCTCGTAGGCCCACCCGGCGATCTCAAGGGTGATCGGCCCGGTCCAGCGTGCCGACTGCAGCCACGCCACCCAGCCCAGGTAGCGGCCGGTGAACGTGTTGACCACGGCGCGCACCACCCGCCGGCCGGCCAGGTAGCCGGTGTAGAAGAACCCGGACCGCGCCCGCAGCGTCTTGCGGACCAGCGACTCGACCCGGTTGAACTTCTGAGCCATCGCGTCCCCCGGGTCAGTTGAAGGTTTCGGCGTCGGCCCTGGCGCGCTCGATGATCTCGGCCATCGCTATCGACTCGGCGGCCCGCAGCTTGAACGATTCGCGGTTCTCGTTGCGGATCATGAGGGAGAACTCGGCCAGCTCGTAGCGCAGGCCGTCGCCGTCGAACTTGTAGTAGTACTTCTTGTTCTGCGTCGGGTTCTCGAACCGGGTCTCGAAGTACTCGGTGAGCCACCACGGCGCGGGGACGTGGACGTAGCCGCGGGTGCCGGCCACCACCAGCTCGCCCTCGGCCTTGACCCCGATCCCGGTGCGCGCGGACGCTATCGCGTGCGGGTAGGCGACGTCGATCCGGCTGAACAGCTCGACCTCGCTGCCTTCGGGCCGGAAGGACTGGGTGCGCACCCCGGTGAACTCGGTCCCGAGCAGCTTGACCACCGCCAGCAGCGGGTAGGTGGCCAGTTCGGAGATGCTGCCGCCGTCGGGGCCCTCGAGTTCGCGGCCATGGTCGACGAGCTTGGTGAAGGTGGCGTCGACCGAGCGGATCTGCCCTATCGAGCCGGACCGCGCGATGGCGACCATCCGCTGGAAACCGGGCGCGAACGCGGTCTTGACTGCCTCGAGCAGGACGACGCCGCGCTCGGCGGCGAGGTCGAAGAGCTCGGCGGTCTGCGCCCTGGTGAGCGTCATCGGCTTCTCGCACAGCACGTGGATGCCGGCCTCGAGGGCGCGCCTTGTGTAGTCGTAGTGGGTGCCGTGGGGGGAGGCGACGTAGACCGCGTCCACCGACTCGAACAGCTCCTCGAGGGTCTCGGACGCGCGCTGCAGCTCAAGCTTCTCGGCGAACGTCTTGGCGGCCTCGAAGCGGCGGCTGAAGACGCCCTCCACCGAGACGCCGGACACGTAGCGGGCCTCGGCGACGAACCGGGCAGCGATCCGTCCCGAGCCGATCACGCCGAGCCGGATCACCCCGGCCTCGTTGCGCAGCTGGGTCGAGGAGACGCCCTTGGTGCGCTCGAGGTAGACCACCTGGCAGTAGTCCTTGAGGTAGTCGAACTTGCCCAGCCAGTCCGAGCCGATGGCGAAGATGTCGACGCCGTGCCGCTGGATGTCCTGGACCTTCTGGCCCTCGTACTCCTCGATGATCACCTCGTCGGCCAGACCTGAGTCCTGCACATTGCGGATCCGGTCCATCAGCGACTGGGTGACGTTCAGCTTGCCCCGCGAGTCGTCGTAGTTGTCGGTGGTGACGCCGACGATCAGGTAGTCACCCAGGGCCTTCGCACGTTCCAGGAGCCGGCGGTGGCCCTCGTGGAACAGGTCGAAGGTGCCGTAGGTGATGACGCGCATTGTCTTCCTCTCGCCTGCCTGTCAGGGCCGTCGGTTCCACCGGGGCGACGTGGTTAGATTGTCGCAGATCGAGCGGAGGGAGCAGGCCCATGCGGGTGCCGGACCCGGTACGTCGCGTCCTGCGCAAGGCCAGTTCCACCACGGCCCCCGGCCACGCTACCCGCCCCGCCGCACCGGTGACGATTCGTCCTCTTGAACAGTTGCCGCAGGCGTCGGCCTTCCCCGAGGGCCGCTACCTGTACTGCGTGAACGCGCTGCCGCGTAATTTCGCCGGCCGGTCGGCGTCCATCTTCGCCAAGATGCGGGTCCTGGCCGCGCATGGCGTCACCGACCAGACGCTGGTGACGTTCCTGCACTCCTCGGAGCTGGCCGACATCGAGCACGGGTTGCGTGAGCGCGGGGTGCTGGACGACACCATGCGGCTGGTCTGCCTGCACGACTTCTACCCCGACGACACCACCTACTCGGGCCCGCCGATCACCCACCCTGTGGACGAGCCCGAGCTGCGCTGGATCGCCGACGACGACCAGCCGGTCTACCGGTACTTCGACGCCGACGGCCTCTATCGGGTGTTCAAGCGGTTCGACCATGCCGGACGGCTGATCGTGCGCGACTGGTTCAACCCCAACCGGGGCCGGACGCTGCGCGAGGAGTTCCGCCCGGACGGCACGCTGCGGCGGCGCATCCACATGGACCTGCACCACAACCTGCCGCGCCAGGAGATCCACTACCGCGCCGACCAGACCCCGGCGTTCAACATCTGGTGGATAGTCGACCCCGACACGCTGCTGCTGGAGGTCGACCGGGTGACGCTGTTCGACGGCGAGGGGGCCCCGGTCGCGGTGCACGACAACCTCGACCAGATCAACCACCTGTGCCTTGACCGCCTGATCGGCGAGCGGCCGGCCTTCGTCACCAGCGAGGACCGGCTGGTCGACCGCTACCTGATCGGGTACCGCAATCAGCTGGCGCGGCGGCTGTTCGTGATCCACAACGCCCACCTCAAGGAGCCCTACGACGACCTGCGGGCGATCCGGCCGACCTTCCGTCCGGTGTTCGAGGCACGCAAGAAGGTGGACGCTGTGGTCTTCCTGACCGCCACCCAGCGCGGCGAGGCCGAGGTCAGGTACGGCCGCACCGACTCGTTCCGGGTGCTGCCGCACGCCACCCGGCCGGCCGTCCCGGAGCCGGGGGTGGTCCGTGACCCGAACCTCGTGATCATGATGGCCCGGCTCGACTACCAAAAGCAGGTCGACCACGCCATCGAGGCGTTCGCCAGGGTGCACGCCCGGCACCCGCAGGCGCGGCTGGAGATCTACGGCACCGGGCCCGACCTCGGCCAGTTGCGCCAGCTGGTCGCCGACCTCGGGCTGCGCAAGGTGGTCAGTCTGATGGGGTTCACCAGGCAACCGGGCCTGGCCTACCAGCGGGCGTCGCTGTGCATGATGACCAGCAAGTTCGAGGGGGCCCCGCTCACCCTGCTGGAGGCCATGGGGTATGGCTGCCCGGTGGTGAGCTACGACCTTCGTTACGGGCCGCGGGACGTGATCACCGACGGGGTGGACGGCTTCCTTGTGCCCTACGGCGACCGCAGGGCGATGGGCGAGAAGGTGGCGGCGGTGCTGGCCGACCCCCAGCTGCTCGCCGCTGCCTCACAGGCAGCGGTGCGGCGCGCCGCCGACTTCGACGAGGACGCTTTCGCGGCCCGCTGGGCTGCGCTGTTCAACGAGTTGGCGGCCCGGCCGGGGTTGGCTCAGAGCACGCCGTAGGCGGCGGGCGGGATACCGGTCATGGTCGTCTCGACGTACTTCTCCCGGAACCGCGACTGGTCGACCTCCCAGGTGTGGCCGGCGGAGTGGCGGACGTGGATGTAGCCCGGCCCGCTGCACGTGTACACCAGTCCCCCGGCATCAGCGACCCGCGTCATCAGCCCGTGGTCCACGGCGCGGCGTTGGGAGCGCCAGCCGCCGATCGCGGCGAGGTCGCCGCGAGCTATCACCGAGGCGCCGCCGGCGGCATCCCACCGGTAGCCCTCGAGGAAGAACCGGCGCACGACGAGGGTGTCCTCCTCCGCGAAGTGCACCAGCGCCAGCTTGCGGCCGACCAGCTGGGCCTGGGCGTACCGCCAGGCCATCACCAGGTCGGCCAGGTGGTGGGGCCCGTACAGGTCGTCGTCGTCCACCTTCGAGACCAGGTCGCCGGACGCGGCCGCGGAGAGGCCGGCGAGGACGTCGCCGAAGAGCGTGTCGGAGCCGAATTCCAGGATCGGGCCGATGCGTTCGCGAAGGTTCTCCGGGAAGGACTCCCGGCGCGGCGCGGGGAAGCCGTGGCAGCCGATCACCACTTCGACCTCGGGGTGGGTCTGGGCGGCGAGTTCGCCGAGGATCTGGTCGAGCAGATCTGGTCGCACGGTGGACAGCAGGACCGATACCGACGGCGCCGGACCCACGGTCCTGGTGTGCCCGGCCATCACGGCCCGCACCTGGTTGAGCGACCGGTTGGCGTGGTCGAGCAGGGGTAGCGGCTCGAACGGCTGGGTGATCAGGCCGGCCAGGACGGGATCGAGGCCGAGGCCGGAAGGCGCCCGGTGCAGGATGGCGCCGTAGGCGGCCAGTTCGGCCGTCCGCCCAGCCGCGTGCGGGCCGGTGCCGATGCGCGACAGGTCGATGTCGGTCACCAGCGCGAGCCTGCGCAGGTCGGTGGCGGCGAGCGGGGCGGCGAGCGCCGACTCAAGCAGTACCTGCTCACCTGAGGTGACGACCAGCCGGTCGCCCACGGCCGCGGCGGCTGCCGACAGCGTGTCGTGGCGTGGCTGACGCCGTTCGACCGGCCGGTGTACCAGCGGGTCGATGAGAATCGGCGGCGCTTCGGGGCGCTGGATCAGGGTGACCGGTCCGTCGAGGTCACCCAGCCAGTGCTCACCGGCGGCGTCGATGACTACCTCGTACTCGGTGAGCCGGCGCCGCTTCAGCGTCGCGGGCAGCAGCGGACGCACCCCGCCGCCGGGTTCCCAGCGCTGGTCTGTCGGAGCACCGGGGTGGATGCCGACGCGGTGGCCACCCCAGCCGGTCTCCCTGCGAACCGGGAAGAACAGGGGGTAGGCCGCCCGCACGAGGTAGGCCGCGGTGGCGGGTTCGGTGAGCCACAGCTGCGCGCGTGCCCTGCCGCCGGCCTCGTCGAAGGCGGTCCGCACCTGCAGCACCGAGGACAGCGGGCCGAGCCGTCCACTCCATCCCGGACGGGGGGCGAACCATGGCGCGAGCCTGAGGTCGAGGCGCGAGTACCGCTTCCTCGCCCGGGGGTCGTCGACGAACCTTGTGAAGTCCTCCTGGCTGGTGAACTCCATTCGCAGCACCGCCGGACGGTTCAGGCCGGCCCGGCGGAGCAGGCCACCGGCGAGCCGCCGGACGCTGGAGAGCATGCGGGCAGCATAGTGGCGCCCGCCTGCCGGGCCGGTGCGAGCGTGCTCAGCCCTGCTCGCCGTCCTGCTCCGGGGGAGCTGCACCGTCCTGGTCGCGGGTGGCTGGAGGAGTGGGGC
>JAEZGC010000045.1 GCA_023437345.1 Actinomycetes bacterium | reverse complement strand
TGCTGCAGGTCGACTTCCCGCTCGTCCTGCTGGGCGAGCGCATCTTCGGCGCACCTGTGGACCACGTGACGATGCGGAACGTCGAGGCCGCCAAGGCCGCTACCCTCCACCTCGCGGAACGGGGTTGTCGCCGGATCGCGACGATCGGAGCCCGGCCGGACGAGGCCATGGGTTCGGCCACCCTTCGGTTCCAGGGCTACCGCGAGGGCCTGGACGCCGCAGGGCTCCGGTTCGATCCGGCCCTCGTTGTCACCGCCGACCCCTGGACGCGGGTCACCGGCGCGGAATCCATGGTCCAGTTACTCGAGGCCGATACGGGCGTCGACGGCATCTTCGCGATGAACGACGCGGTGGCGCTGGGTGCCATGCACGTCCTGCACCTGCGACGGATCGCCGTCCCCGACCAGATCGCGGTGATCGGCTTCGACGACGTCGCCGATGCCGCCTACTACGAGCCGCCGCTGTCCTCCAACGCCGCTGGTCAGGAGGAGATAGCGCGGCAGGCGATGCGCCTGCTGGCCGAGCGGATCGCCGGCGACACCTCGGGCCCGCGGTTCATCGAGGTTGACTTCCAGCTGCACACCCGGGAGTCGTCCCGGCCGGTGGAGGCGTTCTGACACGTTAGGAATTCGTGACCAATAACCTCTCGCCAACCGGTAGTACATCGATGTAGTGTCCGTCTCCAAGGAACGCTGCTGTTCCAGGACTCCGGTCGAGGCCCGGACGTAGCGACCCACCCCGGCACCCCATGTCGTGATCGAGGAGGATCACCAGCGCATGAAGAGGCTTCTCTACTCCCAGCGCCTCGCGCCGTATCTCTTCATCCTTCCGTTCCTGCTCACGCTGGTCATCTTCTGGCTGCTCCCGGTGGCCCGCTCGGTGGCGATGAGCTTCGAGGAGGTCGTCTACGGCCAGAGCACGTTCATCGGGGCGGCCAACTACGAGCGCCTGTGGCGTGACCAGATCTTCTGGAAGGCCGTCTTCAACAGCATGCGGTACATGGTGCTCACGCTCGTGCTGCTGATCCCGATCCCGATGATCCTGGCGGCGCTGATCAACTCCAGGCTGGGCAGCGGACGGATCAAGTCGCTGTTCAAGGCGTCGATGTTCATCCCCGCCCTGACTTCGGTAGTGGTGGCCGGCATCGTCTTCCGCCTGATGTTCGCCGAGTCCTCCACCGGCCTGATGAACGAGGTGGTCGGCTTCTTCGGCTTCGGCCCGGTCCGCTGGCTGCGGGAGGACCTGACCGGCCTCAGCGCGCTGCTGATGCTGGCGATGTGGCGCTGGACGGGCGTCAACACCATGTACTTCCTGGCCGGGATGCAGGCCATCCCCGAGGAGCACTACGAGGCCGCCTCGCTGGACGGCGCCAGCACGATCCAGAAGTTCTTCCACGTCACTGTGCCCGGCCTGAAGCCGACCATCGTCTACGTCACCACCATCAGCGTCTATGGCGGGCTGGCGATGTTCCTGGAGAGCTTCATGCTCTACGCGGGCAACAACTCGCCCAACAACCAGGGGCTCACGATCGTCGGTTACCTCTACCGCAAGGGCATCCAGGAGAACGACCTCGGCTTCGCCTCCGCGGTGGGCGTCGTCCTGCTGGTGCTCGTGCTGGCGATCAACCTCACCCAGTTGACCGCCACCGGTACCTTCCGGAAGGAGGCCTCGCGATGACCGCCGAGGTCGACCACGCGGCACCGGCCGACGTCCTGCGGCCGTCCGGCTACCGCACCCCCCGGCAGCGGACCACCGCCATCGGGCAGGGCATCCTGCTCGTCATCATCGCGCTGATCTCGCTGGTGCCGCTGGTCGCCATCGTCACCGGCACCTTCCAGGACGGCAACGAGATCATCCGCAACGGCATCTCGCTGATCGTCGACCCCGCCTCCCTCACCTTCGACAACTACGTGATGCTGTTCACCGACTCCGGGCTCTACTTCCAGTGGTTCTGGAACAGCCTGGTGCTCACCGTCGTCCAGGTCATCGGGACGCTGCTGGTCAGCTCGTTCGTCGCCTATGGCTTCGCCATGTACGACTTCAAGGGCAAGAACCTCAGCTTCATCCTCGTCCTGATCCTCATGACGGTGCCGTTCGAGATGCTGATGCTGCCGCTCTACGTCCAGGTGAACAACATCGGCGCCGCCGACCAGTACTGGATCGTCGTGGTGCCCTTCCTGGCCCAGGCAGTCACCATCTTCTTCTTCCGGCAGTACTTCCTCGGGATCCCGCGGGAGATCCTCGAGGCCGGACGGATCGACGGCGTGACCGAGTTCGGGATCTTCTTCCGGCTCATCATCCCGATCGCGAAGCCCGCCTTCGCTGCGATGGCGATCCTCAACGGCATGCTCACCTGGAACAACTTCCTGTGGCCGCTGCTCGTGCTGCGCTCGGCCGACAAGTTCACCCTGCCGATCGGCCTCAACACCCTGCTGACCCCGTACGGCAACAACTACGAGCTGCTGATCATCGGCGCCTTCTTCTCGCTGATCCCGATCCTGCTCCTCTTCCTCGCCTTCCAGCGGTTCTTCATCGAAGGGATGACCGCCGGCGCGGTGAAGGGATGACAGGCAAGCCAACCAAAGAGAACCGAGTAGTCCGAAACACACAAAGGAGTGAGATGAGCAAGATCCGTAGCGTCGCGGCCATTGTGGCCGCGGCAGGACTCGCCCTGGGGCTGGCAGCCTGCAGCCCCTCCCCGGGCGGCACCCAGTCGAGCCCGGGCGGCGAGGTCATCACCGGCGCCCCGGCCCCGGAGGGCGCCACGAAGCTGAACATGTGGGTGTTCGCCGAACTCCACGCCGCCGTCTACGACGAGATGGCCAAGCAGTGGAACGAGGAGAACTCCGACCGACCCATCGACCTCGACATCACCGTGTACCCCTACCAGGACATGCACGACAAGCTGCTGCTCGCCGTGAACTCCGGACAGGGACTGCCCGACCTCGTCGACATCGAGGTCAACAAGTTCTCCAACTTCGTCAAGGGTGACAACCCGCCGCTGTACGACCTGACCGCGGCTGCCCAGCCGTACGTCAACGACGTGGTCAAGGCACGCCTTGACCTGTACAGCCGCAACGGCAAGATCTACGGCTACCCGACCCACGTCGGCGCCTTCGTCGCCTTCTACAACACCGAGCTGCTCGACGCGGCCGGGATCGACTACAAGACGATCAAGACCTGGGACGACTTCAAGGCCGCCGGCTCCAAGTACAACAAGGACACCGGCAAGGCCTTCGGCACCGCCAACACCGGGGTCATGTTCGTCGAGCCGCTGGTGATCGCCCAGATGGGCGGCCAGATGTTCGACGACAACGGGATGGGCAATGTCGCGGTCAACAGCCCCGAGGTAGTCAAGGCGCTGCAGATGTTCCGTGACATGCAGGACGCCGGCGCGATCTCCCCGATCCCCGGTGGCAGCCCGGACGCCGAAGAGGCCTACGGCGCCATCAACAACGGTGACTACGCCGCCATCGTCTACCCGGCCTGGTACACCTCGCGGTTCGTGGACTACATGCCCGACCTGGCCGGCAAGGTTGCGATCGCCCCGGCACCCCAGGTCGCCGGTTCGCAGACCCTCACCATCGGTGGCGGCGGCACCGGCCTGGCAGTCCCGGCGGTCTCGCCGAACGCCGAGCTGGCTGCTGAGTTCAACGCCTTCGCCAAGCTCTCCCTGCCCGCCAACGTCGCGGTGTGGGAGGTCCTCGGCTTCGATCCGGTGAACATGTCGGTGTGGGAGGATCAGGAAGTCACCCACAACCCGGAGAACAAGTTCAACAAGTACTTCCAGACCAACCTGTTCGACGTGCTGAACTCGGTCAAGGACGGCATCGGGCACTTCCAGTCCTTCGCCAACCCGAACCTGCCGGCGGTCGACAACTGGTTCCGGACGGTCACCCTGAACGAGATCTACGAGAACGGCACCCCCGTCCAGGAGGCGCTCGACCAGGCCCAGAACGACCTCAAGAACGAGTTGGGCCAGTAGGCGGTCGGTGACACCCAACCGCTGAACCCCAGGCGAGGCGACCGGGTCGGGCTCGACTCACCCGGTCGCCCTCGTCGTGCGGCCCTGCCGCGGTCCCCCCCCACGCCGCAGCAGGGCCGCTCCCACCACCAATCACCGCAGTGCAGCAGAGAGAACACCATGAGCGTTGTCCACATCACCGCCGACCCGGGCTTCACAGTCGGCCCGGTGCGGCGCCGGACCTTCGGGTCCTTCGTCGAGCACCTCGGCAGGGCGGTCTACACCGGCATCTACGAGCCCGGCCACCCGCAGGCCGACGACCTCGGCTTTCGGACCGACGTGCTCGACCTGGTGCGCGAGCTGGGCGTGGGGACCGTCCGCTACCCGGGCGGCAATTTCGTGTCCGGGTACCGCTGGGAGGACGGCGTCGGCCCGGTCGAGCAGCGGCCCCGGCGCCTCGACCTGGCCTGGCACACCACCGAGCCGAACACCTTCGGAGTTGACGAGTTCATGGCGGGGTGCCGCCGGGGCGAGCGCGAGCCGATGATGGCGGGCAACCTCGGACCCCGCGGGATCGCCGAGGCCCTCGACCTGCTGGAGTACTGCAACCACAAGGGGGGAACGGCGCTGTCCGAGCTGCGCCGCGCCAACGGCGCCGAGGAGCCCCACAACATAAGGATGTGGTGCCTCGGCAACGAGATGGACGGGCCCTGGCAGGTCGGCTACAAGTCAGCCCACGAGTACGGTCGGCTGGCCGCCCAGGTCGGCCGGGCGATGCGGATGTACGACCCGGACCTCACCCTCGTCGTGTGCGGCTCGTCAGCGCCCTGGATGTCCACCTTCGGCGAGTGGGAGCGGATCGTCCTGAGCGAGACCTACGACATAGTCGACCTGGTCTCGGTGCACGCCTACTTCTACGAGCACGAGGGTGACCTTGGCTCCTTCCTCGCCTCCGCGAGCGCGATGGACGCCTTCATCGCCGGCGTGGTCGCCACCGCCGACTCGGTGGGGACCGCCCTCAAGAGCACCAAGCAGGTCCACCTCTCCTTCGACGAGTGGAACGTCTGGTACCAGAAGCGGGCGCCGTCCCAGCCGCCGACCGGGGACGACTGGCCGGTGGCGCCGCGGCTGCTGGAGGACCAGTACAACGTGGCCGACGCGGTAGTGGTGGGGAACCTGCTGATCTCACTGCTGCGCCACACCGACCGCGTTCACGCGGCGTCCTTGGCCCAGTTGGTGAACGTGATCGCGCCGATCATGACCGAGCCGGGTGGCCCGGCCTGGCGGCAGACCACCTTCCACCCGTTCGCGCTCACCGCCCGGCACGCCAGGGGCGATGTGCTGCGGGTGCTGGTCGACTCCGACACCTACCAGACCGCCCGCTACGGCGAGGTCCCGCTGGTCGACGCGGTCGCCACCCACGACTCCGACGCCGGGGAGCTCACCCTCTTCCTGGTGAACCGGTCCACCTCCGACGCCACCCCTATCGAGGCCGACCTGCACGGCTTCGGGGCGTCCCGGCTGG
>JAEZGC010000034.1 GCA_023437345.1 Actinomycetes bacterium | reverse complement strand
GCACCGGCCGGCGCGCTGCGCGGGCGACCGGCGGGCCCGGCTGTCGCTGCGGCCGGTCGGGCCGTGCGCCTGGCTCCGGGATCCTTCCGTCCGGCAGCGCGCGGGTCGGCACCGGTCCGTTGGCCCTTCGCCTGCCTGGCGCCCTCCTTGGCCGGCTTGCCGTAGAAGAAGCGGTCGAGCGGGCGGCTCATTGCCCCTCACCCGGCTGCTTGGGCTTGGCGGTGTCCTGCTGGTCCGCCTTCTTCTTGTCCTCGGCTGCCTTCTTCTTGTCGGCGGCTGCCTTCTTCTTCGCCGCAGCCTCCTCCTCGGCCTTCTGCTTCGCCTCCGCCTCGGCCTTCTTCTTCGCCGCCGCCTCGGCCTTTCGCTTGGCTTCGGCGGCGTGCCGCGCCTGCAGTTCCTTCTCCGCCTGCTGCTCGGTGATGTAGCGGACGCTGGGCACCTCGCCGCCCATCACCGTGGCCGGCTTGCCGATCACCTTGCCGTCGGGCAACCGCAGCTGGACCGGGTAGGGGTTCGGCTTCATGCCGAGCTTCTGTGCGGCCACCGCGAGGCTGTGCATCGAGCGGGCGTCGGCGACCTGCGCCTCCAGGTCGGACAGTTCATTGGCCAGCGCGGCCGCCACCGACTGCTGCCGCTGCACGTCGAAGGCCTGGTCCTGCAGCATCGTGGTCAGGATCAGCACGCCGACCATGCCCAGGCCGAGGACGGCGGCGACCATCGCGATGAACCCCGCGGTGCGCATCTGGCGGCGCGGGGCGGCCACCGGCCGCAGCTGCGGCCGTCCGGAGCTGCCGCGATCCGGCTTCGGCGCGAGCAGAGCCGTCATGCGGCCACCTCCTGGTGTCGGGCGACCGCGCGAAGCCGCGCGGCGGTGGCGCGCGGGTTGGCCTCGGTCTCGGCCGGGTCGGGACGTTCGGCGCCGCGGGTCAGCAGCGCGAATCTCGCGCGCAGCGCTTCGGGCACGGCGGGCAGCCCGGGCGGCACCCGGTCGGCGGTGGCGTCGGCGAAGGCTCGCTTGACCAGCCGGTCCTCCCCCGAGTGGTAGGCCAGGACGGCCAGCCGGCCGCCGGGCGAGAGCGCGTCGAGGGCTGCCGGCAGCGCCGCCCGCAACGAGTCGAGCTCGCCGTTCACGGCGATCCGCAGCGCCTGGAAGGTGCGCTTGGCGGGGTGCCCGCTGCGGGCGTGCCGGGCAGCTGCCGGGATGGCAGCGGTGATGATCTCGACCAGCTGGGCCGAGGTCTCGATCGGCCGCTGCTCGCGTTCGGCGACGACCCGGCGGGCGATCCGCTCGGCGAACTTCTCGTCCCCGAAGTCGCGAAGCATCCGGGTCAGCTCGGCCACCCCGGCGGTGGCCAGCAGGGCGGCTGCGGTCAGTGGCTGTCCGGCGTCCATCCTCATGTCGAGCGGGGCGTCGGTGGCGTAGGCGAAGCCGCGGTCGGTGCTGTCGATCTGCAGGGAGGACAACCCGAGGTCCATGCAGATCGCGTCCACCGCAGGGGTCTCGTCCTCGGCCAGCACCTCCTCCAGCTCGTGGTAGACGGCCTGGTACAGGTGGACGCGGTCGCCGAACCGCGCCAGGTTCTGCCCGGCCACGGCCAGCGCGGCGGGGTCGCGGTCGATGCCGACCAGCCGGGCCGCCGGGCAGGCGTCCAGCACCGCGGCGGCGTGGCCGGCCAGGCCGAGGGTGCAGTCGAGGTAGACAGCGCCCGGTGCCTGCAGGGCGGGCGCCAGCAACTCCACGATGCGGGCACGCATCACCGGGACGTGCCTGGGGCCCGCCGCCGGAACTGCCATCTCGACCCTCGTGTCTGTCTCGGTTTCGCCTCGTGCACCGGGGTTCCAACCCGAGGACCACCTGGCACCGGGGAAGGTGCGCCAGGGGGAACCCCTCGGGTTGAAGCCGCGACCCACGAGCCGCTCAGCCTGGGCGCGCGCGCCCGCTACTCGACCTCCTCGTCCATGTCCGCGAAGGCCGATTCCTTCTCGGCGGAGTACTCAGCCCACTTCGCCGCGTCCCACACCTCGAGGCGGTTGATGGCCCCGATTACGACGATGTCCCGCACCAGCCCGGCGTACTGCCGCAGCGACGGCGGCACCACGACCCGGCCCTGGCTGTCCGGGGACTCGTCGGAAGCGCCGGAAGCGACCATGCGCTGGTACTCCCGGACGCCCCGTGACGTGGTCGGACCCGCCGCCGCCCGCTCAACCTCCGCCTGGAACGCGGCGGTCGGCCACACCGCCAGGCACCGCTCCTGCTGCCTGGTGATGACGAGGCCGTCACCGAGTTGGTCACGGAGTTTCGCGGGCAGGATGAGCCGGCCCTTGTCGTCGAGCTTCTGCGTGAAGGTGCCCAGGAACACTGGTGACCTCCCTCGCTCGGCTCCACTTTCCACCACATTACTCCACAACCCTCCACCAAAGGCAAGGATCGGCGCCTCCGAGCCGCGGCCGCCGCCCCTATGGGCGCTGTCGGGCCACCACGTAGGGTTGGGGCAGCAGACCGGGAGGGAGCCGATGGTGGAGGTCGTCGCGTCCACGAACGAGGTGCAGACCGTGCAGCAGACGGCGGCTGCCATCCACCAGGCGGTGGCGACCGTGATCGATGGCAAGGACGACGCGATCCGGCTGGCGATCACCGCCCTGATGGCCGAGGCCCACCTCCTGATCGAGGACGTCCCCGGGGTCGGCAAGACCATGCTTGCCCGCGCCCTGGCCCGTTCGATAGACGCCCGGGCCAGCCGGATCCAGTTCACTCCCGACCTGCTGCCCAGCGACATCACCGGGGTGTCGGTGTTCAACCAGCACACCCGCGACTTCGAGTTCAAGGCCGGCGGGGTGTTCGCCCACGTCGTGATCGCCGACGAGATCAACCGGGCCTCACCCAAGACCCAGTCGGCGCTGCTGGAGGCGATGGAGGAACGCCGGGTGACCGTGGACGGCACCACGCACCTGCTGCCCCGGCCGTTCGTCGTGGTGGCCACCCAGAACCCGATCGAGATGGAGGGGACCTACCCGCTGCCGGAGGCGCAGCGGGACCGGTTCGGGTTGCGGCTCGACATGGGGTACCCGAGCACCGAGGCGGAGATCGCGATGCTCGACCACCACGGCGACGCCGAGCCGCTGGAGCGACTCACCCCGGTCACCGACGCCGAGACCGTCAACGAGTGCATCGCCGCGATCCGGCGGGTCTTCGTCCACCGTGCGGTGAAGGACTACCTGGTCGCGATCGTGGCCCGCACCCGGGCGCTGCCCGAGATCCGGCTGGGCGCCTCCCCGCGGGCCAGCCTGCAGCTGATGCGGGCGGCCAAGGCGCAGGCCGCCATCGCCGGCCGCGGCTACGTCACCCCCGACGACATCCAGGAACTCGCCGTCCCCACCCTCGCCCACCGGGTGATGCTCAGCCACGAGGCACACCTCGGGCGCCGCAACGTGATGGACGTCGTGGCCGGCGCGGTGGCCGCGATCCCACTGCCCCAGCGACGGGCCTAGCCATGTCGTCACCCACCCTCACCGGATGGCTGCGGGGACTCCCCCTGCCGGGCCTGACGGTGCAGGGCTGGGCGACCCTCGCCGGTGGAGCGGTGTGGAGCGTGGTGGCCTGGCTGACCGGCCAGCGCGACCTGATGTGGCCCGGCCTGTTCCTGGTCTTCCTGCCGGTGGCGAGCTGGCTGCTCGTCATGCTGAGCAACGGCCGGCCCGCGCTGGTCCGCTCGGTCACCCCTCAGGAAGTGACCGCCGGGCAGGACGTGGCCAGCCGGATAGTGGTCGACACCGACGGGATCAGCCTGGGCGCGGTGGCCAGCTACTCCGATGACCGCTCGCGGGCACTTCGCGGCCCTACCGAGGCCACCTTCCCGCTGGGCGTGGGGCTCGACCGGCACCGGATCGACCACCGGGTCACGCCGGCCTGGCGTGGCCGCCACCGGCTCGGACCGCTGCGCCGCAGCGTGCTGGACGCACTGGGGCTGGCCCGTTCCCACCAGGTGCTGCCGGGGACCGTGGAGGTTCTGGCGCTTCCCAAGGTGCACCTGCTCGAGTCGCTGCGGGACGCCTCCGGGCTGGGCACCGCCATGGAGTCGGCGGTGCTCAAGACCAGCCTGATCGGCCAGGACGACGTGATGGTGCGCGAATACCTGCCCGGCGACGACGTCCGCCGGATCCACTGGCGCTCCACAGCGCGCACCGGCGACCTGATGGTGCGCCGCGAGGAGCGGGCGTGGGACCCCAGCGCCGTGCTGCTGGTCGACAACCGGATGACCGCGTACCGCGCCGTGGTGCCGGAACCGCGCTTCGAGTGGGTGGTGTCAGCGGCTGCCTCGATAGCCCGCCACCTGATCGACCACGGGTTCTCGGTGGCCCTCACCGACACCACTGCCGGCGCGGTCAGCGCCGCCGACCGCAAGGCACTGGCGGCCGCCGCGATGCTGCGCCGGCTGGCCGGCCTCGAACTCAGCAGGCAGAGCAGCCTTGACCGTGCCCTGGCCGGGTCTCCCACCGGGGTGCGCGGCCAGCTGCTGATCGCGCTGCTGGGCCGGCTGGACGACAAGGACGCCGCCGCCCTCGCCGACGCCCGCCGCGACCACCGGGCCTGCTGGGCCCTGGTCCCCGAGCCGGCGCTGGTCGGGCACAACGCCATCCGGGTGATCGAAGCGGCCGGCTGGCGGTGCGTCAGGGTGCCGGCCGGCGCCTCTGTCGCGCAGGCCTGGCAACTGCTCGGTGGTACGTCGTGAGGGCCGCCGACCGGTTGACCGTCGCGCTGGTGGTGGCAAGCCTGCTGGCGGCGGTCTCGCTGTTCCCGCTGACCACCGATCGCGGGTACCTGTGGCTCAGCTTCGGGCTGATGGCGGTCAGCGGGCTGCTGGCCGCCGGCGCCCGCCGGGTCGAGCTGCACCAGGGAACGACCCGGCTGGTGGTGCTCGCGCCGGGAGCGCTGGTGATCTTCCTGATGTGGTCCGAGCTCGGCGACATCGTGCTCGAGACCGCCGAGCACGTCGCGTCGGCCTATGCGCCGATGGATCCCCACCCCGGGTTCCGGCTGCTCAGCGGCCTGGTGCTGTGGCTTCTCTTCGTGGTCACCGAGATGGTCGCGGTCGGGCTGGAGCGTCCGGGGTGGACGTTCCCGGTCCTGGCGCTGCCCTTCGTGGTGCCCTCGATAGTGCTGCAGGAGGAGACGCCGGTCGGCTACCTGGTGCTGGCAGCCGCCGGCTACATCGGGGTGCTCGTCACTGCGGTCTACAACCGGTTCGCTCCCGACGGGCCCGTCGAGGCCGGCCGCGAGTCAGGCGCGCCCCCCGGCCTGCGCCGCGGCCTGGGACTGGCCGGTGCCGCCGCGCTGCTCATCGCGTGGGTGCTCACCGGTGCCGCGTCAGCCCTGATCCCTGAGCGGTCGGCGGCGGTCTTCGACCCGTCCCAGATCAACAGCACAGTCCAGTTGGGTGACCCGAGCCTCGACCTCGTCCGCAACCTGCGGGCCCCGGTGGACCGGGTGATCATCACCTACCGCAGTGAGGACGGCGCCGGCCGGTACCTGAGGCTGGCGGCCCTGCCGTCGCTTGACGAAGCCGGCTTCCACCTGGTCGCCACCGACCTCATGCCGCGTCCGCTCGCCGACCCGCCGGGGCTGGCGGTGCGGCCTGGCACCGTCCGGCTCGACGTCGAGGTCGGCGATTTCGGCAGCGAGTGGCTGCCGGTGCCGTGGGCGCCGCGCGAGATCGACGCCACCGGCGACTGGCGTTACGACCCGCGCTCGCTGGCTGTCGTGGCGATCGGCCAGGACCGCAAGCTCGCCACCCGGAACCTCAGCTACTCGGTCACCAGCTGGGACGTGGCCCCGGGTCCCGACGAGCTTGCGGTCGCCGGCGCCGGCGATCCCGGCGATGACGGGCTCACCCTCGCGCTGCCGGACGGACTCGACCCGCGGGTGACGACCCTGGCAGAGGAGCTGACCGCCTCGGCGAGCACCGATGGCGAGCGGGTGCTCGCCCTGCTGAGCTGGCTACGCGCCGGACCGTTCACCTACACCACAGACCAGGTCGCGGGCTCCACCCTGGACACTGTCAGCGACTTCCTGCTCACCTCCCGAACCGGCTACTGCGAGCAGTTCTCCGGCTCGCTGGCGATCCTCGCCCGCGCCGTCGGAATCCCGTCACGGGTGGTGATCGGGTTCCTGCCGGGCGTTGCGGCGCAGGACGGCTTCGAGGTGTCGGTCAGGGACATGCACGCCTGGACCGAGGTGTACCTGGAGGGCTTCGGCTGGGTCGCCTTCGACCCCACGCCCACCGGTGCGCCCGGCGTCGCGCCGGTCCCGTCGCCGACCACCACGCCCCCCACCGCACCGTCGCCGACCACCGGGCTGACCGAGGCGCCGATCCCCACCACCACGACCAGCCGGGCGCCTGCCCCGGGTCAGCCGACCGGTTCGCCGGACCTCACCGGGTGGGCGGCCGCCGGCCTGGCCGTGCTGGTGGTCGGCGTCACGCCGTGGGAC